>JAGOXX010000165.1 GCA_018059485.1 Aeromonadaceae bacterium
CCATGCCGACGATACCGGCATCGGCGATCAGGGCGATCAGCTCCTCACGCTCCAGTTGACTCAGGTCGCGATGCAGCGGTGGCGAAACACTCTTGAAGGGCTCGGCGGCGACCCGCAGCGTGATGGCCCCCCGTTCACCGGGTTCGATGGCAGTGACGGTAGCCGCCAATGGTGCGTGGATCGGCATCGAGAAGCGGCCATTGGCCTTGGCCAGTAACTGGTTGGCAGCCACCTGGTCACCAACAGCCACCACGGGTATGGCGGCGGCGCCGGCGTGCTGGCGCAGTGCCAGGATCAACCGCCAGGGTGGCAGCAGGGTACGGATCTCCTGCTGATTGGTCAGCTCTTTATGGCTGTCCGGGTGGATGCCGCCATGGGGCTTGATGCGTGCCTTAAGCATGTCGGGATCCTCCGAGTTGTGGTTTGACGAGTGGAGCGGCGAATTGCAGATCCGGGTAGAGGCTGATGCCGCCGTGTGGACAGACGTTGGTGCAGAGACCACAACCGGTACAGGCATCGGCGATGACACCGTGCAGCAGGCGTGGGGCGCCGACGATGGCATCAAACGGACACTTCTTGAAGCAACGCCCGCAGCCATCACAGGCACTGTCATCAATGGCGGCTACCAAGGGGCCGCGTGAGTCGCCCGCACTGAGCGAGACGCCGAGCAGGGCCGCTATCTTCTCGGCCAGGGCCGGGCCGCCGGGTGGGCAACAACCAGGCCCGGCCTTGCCATCGACGATGGCCTGCGCCGCCTGGCCGCAACCGGGGAAGCCACATTGGCCACACTGGCCATTGGGCAGCAGGGCACTGATCTGTTCGATCAGCGGGTCACTCTCCACCTTCAGATGGATGGCGGCGTAGCCGAGGGCATAACCGATGGCGACCGCCAGCAGGGGGATAGCCAGCAACGAAATGAGTAACAACATGGGTCTCTCCTCCTCTCAACCGGCCAGCCCGGCAAAGCCGGCAAAGGCCATGGCCAGGATCCCGGCGGTGATGAAGCTCAAGGGGGCTCCCTTGAATAGCGCCGGTTGTGCGGTCTGCTCCAGCCGTTCCCGCATCCCGGCGAACAGCACTATGACCAGCGAGTAACCCAGCGCCGAACTCAGGCCATAGACCAGGGTTTCCAGGAAGCTGAGTTTTTCCTGCACCGTCAGCAGGGCGATGCCCAGTACCGCGCAGTTGGTGGTGATGAGTGGCAGGAAGATGCCTAAGGTACGGTGCAGCTCCGGACTCTGCTTGGCGACAAACAGCTCGGTCAGCTGTACCAAGGAGGCGATGACCATGATGAAGGCCAGCAGCCGCAGGTACTCGAGCCCGAGGGGCTGCAGGATCAGATGCTCAATCAGCCAGCCGACACAGGTGGACATGGTCAGCACGAAGGTGGTGGCCATCGCCATCCCCATCGCCGACTCAATCTTGTTGGAGACCCCCATGAAGGAGCACAGCCCGAGAAATCGTGATAACACCACGTTGTTGACCAGACCGTTGGCCAACGCCATCAACAACAGTTCCTTCATGTTTGCCTCATCATCCAGTGAACGCTGATCCTCTCGTAGCGAAAGCCATGCCAGCTGTCCGGCGCTGTTTTTCCATGAACAGTAATGGCGCACTCGCACCAAAAAGGGGCTGCAACAACGGGGCAGGGAGGCGCTGCTCCAGAGGAAACTGCTTGATACCACTAATTTTTGTATGGTTTTGTCGGGGGGAATCTCGAATGTTCCAGTGGAAGCCAAATCAGGTGGCGTCGCGGCTTGGCTCTTGCATTGTTGCGGGTATGACAACGGATGGTGATGCAGGCCGCATCAAGTCCGACAATTTGTGGTATTGCCAACAGAGCTCTGGAGGGGTGGATGGAGTCAGGCTTGTTAACCGTCAGCAGTGGCGTCGGAGCCTCCCGGTCGAACGAGGGTGGGGTGGAACCAGCGCTACCGCCGGGTGTGTTTCTCGAAGTGGTCGAGCAGTCCTCGATCGCCATCTCGATCACGGATCCGCAGGCGCGCATCATCTTCTGCAACCCGGCTTTTACGCAACTGACGGGCTACTCCCGCGGTGAACTGCAGGGGCGCAACCACAATGTGTTGGCCAGCCAGCAGACGCCGCGCAGCCGCTATCAGGCCATGTGGCAGGCGCTCGCCGAGCTGCGTCCCTGGAGTGGGCGACTGATCAACCGCCGCAAGGATGGCTCCGTCTATCTGGCCGATGTGACGGTGACGCCTGTGCTCGATAGCCAGGGGCAACTCAGCCACTATCTGGGGATGCACAAGGATATCAGTGACTTCTTCGTGCTGGAGCAGCGGCTAAAGAATCAGATGGGGTTACTCGAGGCCGTCTTGAATGCCGCCCCCATGGCGGTGGCTGTGCTCAATGACAATGAACAGGTGGTGCTCGACAACCTGGCCTACAAGACGCTACGCACCGACTTGCAGGGGGCCGAACCCTGGTTGCAGCTGCGCCAGGTCCGGGTGCAGGAGTATGACGGCTCCCCCTATCTGCCGCTGCTGTTGCGGGGTGTTCAGCGCTGGTATTCGGTGACCCGGATGCCCATCGAAAGCCTCAGCGAGGAGGTGGTTCATTACTTCGGTCACGGCCGTCGGACCTACAGCCTGCTGCTGATCCAGGATTGCACCGCCGCCTATCAGCAACATCAGCAGCACTATCTAACCCATCTGCGTCTGCGTCTGGATGAGCGCCGTCTGCTGCTGTCGATCCACGAATCGCTGGAGGCGGCGGCTCTGCGTCTGCGGGCTCCCATCAATCTGCTGCAGGCCGCCGAGCGACTCGAACCGAATGGTGCGCACATTCCGGCGTTGCGTCTGGCGCAGGAGGAGGCGGAGCGAGCCTGGCAATGGTTGCTGGATCGACGCCCCGAACCCGTGGCCGAACCGCTGCAGCCGGTAGTAATGCGCAATCTGCTCAGTGATCTGGCCGCCCTGTTCGAGGCACAACGGCCCGCTGGCGTCCAGGTCAACTTCATTCTACCTGAGCCAGAGTTGCTGGTGCGGGCTCAGCCCCTGCGCCTGATGCTGGCGTTGTGGCAACTGCTCGAGTTGCTCAGTGAGAGATTGGCGCTCAGCGGGGGTGAGTTGCGGGTCTCGACGCTTTGCGAGGAGCATGGTGTCTGCCTGTTGCTGGAGGACAACGGCCCATGCCCCGAGGATCTGGCCCACTGCCACAGCCTGCCCTTCAATAGCCTGTGGCAGCAGAACGAAGCCGCGGAACTGGGGCTGTCGCTGGTGCAGGACATCATCAACGAACACAGCGGATTGATCGCCGTTCAAGCCAGCGAGCTTGGCGGTGCCCTGATCCATCTGGAATTACCCTTGCTGCTCGACGACAGGAGGTCCTGATGAGCACCCCGACGCCATTTTCCGTTGCGACACAGGCCAGTTCCGGGCTGAGCATGGGACAACAACTGGCCGCCTTGCACCAGATCAGCGTGGTGCTGAG
>JAGOXX010000166.1 GCA_018059485.1 Aeromonadaceae bacterium
GGGCAACTGCGTCGTCATAGGCCTGACCTGCATCGGATTCAGCATCCAGAATGACAGGTTCACCCGCGTTAGAAGCACGCAGGACGGAAGGGGATTCCGGGATCACCCCGAGCAGTGGGATGGCAAGAATTTCCTGCACATCTTCAACACTCAGCATGTCTCCGCGGTTGACTCGATTCGGCGAGTAGCGGGTCAGCAGCAGATGCTCCTTGATCGGCTCCAGCCCCATTTCAGCTCGGCGAGACTTGGAGGCCAAAATGCCGAGGATACGATCCGAATCGCGAACCGAAGAGACTTCCGGGTTGGTGGTCACCACGGCTTCATCGGCGAAGTAGAGTGCCATCAGGGCACCGGTCTCGATGCCGGCCGGTGAGTCACACAGAATGTAGTCAAAACCCATTTCAGTGAGTTTGGCGATGACGCGTTCGACGCCTTCGCGATTGAGCGCATCCTTATCGCGGGTCTGGGAGGCGGGGAGGATGTAGAGATTCTCGACCCGCTTGTCCTTGATCAGAGCTTGGTTCAGATTTGCTTCTTCATTGATAACATTGACGAAGTCATATACGACACGGCGTTCGCACCCCATGATGAGGTCCAGATTCCGTAAGCCGACATCGAAGTCAATGACCACCGTTTTGTAGCCGCGCTGAGCCAATCCTGCGCTGATGGCTGCACTACTGGTGGTCTTACCAACGCCGCCTTTTCCTGAAGTTACGACGATAATACGAGCCATGGGTGCTTTCCTTTGTAAACCGTTAAGACTGCAATTTTTCGAAGATAAGCTTATCTTGCTCCAGGTGGATATGAACATTTTGGCTGTTCATCTCCTTCGGGAGCGCGTCACTAAGCTGGTAGGTGCCAGCGATGGATACCAGTTCTGGATCCAGCTCCTGACAGTAAATGCGGGCCTGAGTATTGCCTCGCGCGCCGGCTAGGGCACGGCCTCGCAGTGAACCGTAAATATGAATACTGTCATCGGCAATCACTTCGGCTCCATTGCCGACGGTACCAATGATGACGAGAGAGCCTCCCGCCGCATAAATCTGCTGGCCCGAGCGCACGTTACCATGATGAACCTTGGTTGGTATCAGCACTGGCTCTTCTTTTTCTTTTTCTACCGGCAGCGGAGCGGACTCCTGAGTCGGTGCAACCGCTTTACCGGCGATCATCACGGCCAGACCGGCTGCCTTGGCCGCGACCTTGGTGGCATCATCCCGAGCTCCGGTGACACCCACCAGCACAAAATCTTCACGTTCGATGATGTCTTTGAGAGATTCAAAGTCCGGAGTGGATTCAAGGCGTTCGACATTGACGACGAGCGGGGCAAAATTGAAAAAGTGCGGGGCTTGCGCCACCTTGGCTTCCAATAACTCCTTGATCTGCTTTGGATCTGTATCCGTCAAATGCAAGACAGATAGGGTGAAGGTACTACCCTTGAGTTCAATGCCGGTATCGGCCATTTACACCACTCCGTTGACGAGGAAAACCCTTATAGTTATTGAGTTCCACATGTTATAGTCAGCCACCATTTCAGGCAATAAACCCCGTGAATTTTAACGCGATCCATGATCTGTGCCGTATATAAAAGTCTTAAAAAAGAAGCCACCTATCTCTATGTCGAACGCCGTGATGATTTTTCCCGCGTTCCTTCGGCATTGCTGGAGATATTTGGTAAGCCACAATTTGTGATGCTGCTGCCACTGAAATCGGACAAGCAGCTGGCATTTGTCGACGTGGCTCAATTGCGTCAAGCACTGCTCACTCAGGGTTACCTGCTGCAGTTGCCACCTCCGGAAGAAAATCTGCTCAAACAGCATCGTCAACAGCAAGGGTTGGATCGTATCGGATGAATAAATTAATCATGGCCTGGGCTCTGCTATGGGCAACCCCGCTTCTGGCTTCGCCGACCGTGCCATTTGCCGAGTACGTACAGGCACTGAAGCAGGAGGCCAAGGCTCAGGGGATCAGCGCCTCTACCGTTGATGCCTCGTTTGTGGATGTGCAGTTCATCGAACGGGCGGTCAAAAATGATCGCAATCAACCAGAATTCAAGCTGACGCTCGATACCTATCTGCCCCGAGCCGTTCCCGATTGGAAGGTTCGTCAGGCCCAGCAGTTATACCGCAAGCATTATGCCTTGCTGCAGCGTATCGGAGCCGAGTATGGGGTGCCCCCTCGCTACATAGTTGCGCTGTGGGGTATTGAGACCAATTTTGGCAAATTGACCGGCAAGTATTCGCTCATCTCTGCATTGAGTACGCTGGCCTACGAGGGGCGGCGTGAAGCCTTCTTCAAGAAAGAGCTGTTTGCTGCTTTGCGCATCATAGAGCAGGGGCATGCGACGCCAGAGACCCTCAAGGGCTCGTGGGCCGGAGCCATGGGGCAGGTGCAGTTTATGCCCAGTTCGTTCCTGGCCTATGCCGTTGATCAGGATCGGGATGGTCGCAAGGATCTGTGGCATTCACAGGCCGATGTGTTCGCCTCTGCCGCCTATTACCTGCAGCAGCATGGCTGGAAAGAGAATGAAAACTGGGCGCGGCGGGTGCGGGCTCCGAAGGATCTCGACCCGGCACTCGTGGGGTTGACGGTCAGCAAACCTGTCTCTGAATGGCGAGCCTTGGGGGTTGTCAATCTGGATGGCTCTGCGCTGCCAGCAGTGGCCCAGCAAGCGTCACTGGTGATGCCGGATGATAAAGAGGGGCGCGCCTATTTGGCCTATGACAACTATAAGGCGCTGATGGGGTGGAACCGCTCTAACTATTTCGTGGTTGCCGTTGGCTATCTGGCCGATCGGATTGTGAGTAAATGATGACGCAAGCAACGGAAAACAGTCGATTTTGGGAAGAGAAGAGCCTGGCACAGATGAGCCAGAGCGAGTGGGAGTCTCTGTGCGATGGCTGTGGTAAGTGCTGTCTGGTCAAGCTCGAAGATGCCGATAGCGGAGAGCTGATCTTCACCAATGTGGCCTGTGATCTGCTGAATCTCAAAACCTGTCAGTGCGGGGATTATCCTAATCGTTTCAAGAAGATGCCCGACTGTCTGCAACTGACCATCGACAAGATTGCCGAATTTCACTGGCTGCCGACGACCTGCGCCTATCGTCTGCTGGCGGAGGGCGATCCGTTGCCGACTTGGCATCCATTGCTGACCGGCAGCCGCTCTGCCATGCATGGGGCCGGACAATCCATTCGTAACAAGGTGATCCATGAACGTTTCGCCGGCGAGTGGGAAGAACATATAGTCACCTGGCCTCTGGGCTTCTGAGTCTATGGGGCTATTACCCCTAAGCCCCGATGACTCGTCTAAAAAACTCCTCGCGAACTTAATGCCAGTCAGTTAGCGAGGGAGAGACAGCCTTTTGAGCCAACCGTTGGCGGCAGGGATGGCGCCATCGAGCCCCCATGGAAGGGTTTACGGCGTGTTGGC
>JAGOXX010000044.1:0-3582 GCA_018059485.1 Aeromonadaceae bacterium
CAACATTCAGCGCCACCAGCTCTGACAAACGAAGGCCGGAGGAGTAGAAGAGCTCCATGATGGCGCGATCGCGCACCGCCAACGGGTCACCCTCATCCGTGATGTTGAGCAGCTGATAGACCTGATCGACATCCAGGTTCTTCGGCAGGGGCCGCCCCTGTTTCGGCGTCACCACACCACGCGCCGGATTAGCCTTTAGCACCTCCATGCGCACCAGGTAGTCGCAGAAGCTGCGCAGCGACGACATCTTGGTCGCTATGCTGCGAGCCGACAGTTTGCCACCGCGATGCAGGCGCACCACCAGAGCCCGCACCAAGGGTGCCTTCAGATCCCGCCAGTCGGTCAACCCCAGGCTCTGCGCCAACTGGCTCAGCTCCTGCAGATGCAGACGGTAGTTATTCCGGGTATGGGGGCTGAGCTGCCGCTCAACCCGCAGATAGTCGAGAAAACGGTCAAGCCAGGCAGCCAGCTCCGGAGCCAGTGGCGCCGCGGCGGCCGGCTCAGTCACGCAACAGCACCAGAGTCGGTAGCAGCAGGGTGATGAAACGACCTAGCTGCTCGAGCAGCAGGCTATCCATGCCCGGATGGTAATACTCAGGGTCGGCATGGCCGAAGGCGAGGAAGCCCAGCTCGCCCCGCTCACCGAGGCGCAGCACGGCGGCCGAATGCACCAGAGCCTCTTCACCAAACAGCAGGTGGCGCTCGTGGTCATATAGACGACCAAAATAGACTGATTGCCCGGCCAACGGCTGCGCGCAGAGCTGGTTGAAGCGTACCGTGTCGAGCACGAAGCCCTGATCGCTGCGCTTGGCGCGAACGGCACCGGCGTTCAACCACAACGAGCTGGCGGGGATGCGCAGGCGATCGCGGAAGGTGGTATGCAGCCGCTTCCACAGCTGACGGAGCGTGGTGCAGCTAAACAGCTCGGGATAGACATCGGCATAGACCCGGAAGATGCGCTCGTTGCGGCTGGCGGTTTCCATCAGCTCGCGCAACTCCTGCTCCTGAGTCTCGATGCGCTCCCGTTGTCGCTCCTGGTGCAGCTCCACCAGCGAGACCGCCCCCTTGATGGGGTGCGGGATCTGCAACTGGTCGAGCAGTGCCTTGTGACGCAGGAAAAAGTCGGGATGTTGGCCCAGATAGGCCACCACCTGCTCCTCCTGCAACTGGGCTTCCAGCAGCGACGGCTCACTCACAGCTCGATCTCTCCATCAAAGACATGCTCGGCTGGGCCTGTCATGAAGACCGGAGTCCCCGGCCCCTTCCAGGCGATCTGCAGAGTGCCGCCCGGCAGGTGGACCTTGACGCGATCCCGCAGCTTCCCCTGGGCGATGCCCACTACGGCAGCGGCACAGGCGCCCGTCCCACAGGCCATGGTCTCACCGGCACCACGCTCGAAGACCCGCAAGCGGATCTCGTTGGCGGAGACCAGCTCCATGAAGCCGACGTTGACCCGTTCCGGGAAGCGGTCGAAACTCTCGAGCTCGGCACCAAGAGTCTCGACTGGTGCAGTTTTGACATTCTCGACTTCGAGGACACAGTGCGGATTGCCCATGGAGACCACACCGCACATCACCGTCTGTTCCGCCACCCGCAGCAGGTAGGTCTTCTCGGCCTTCTGGGCGCGAAATGGCACCTTGGCAGGCTCAAACTCAGGCACGCCCATGTTGACCGTCACCTGATTGTCATGCTCCAGCTGCAGCACGATACGGCCGCTCATGGTGCTGACCGCGATGCGATCCCTGTTGGTCAGCCCCTTGAGGCGGACAAAGCGGGCGAAACAGCGAGCACCATTGCCACACTGCTGCACCTCGGAACCGTCCGCATTGAAGATGCGGTAGTGAAAATCCTGTTCCGGATCATAGGGGGGTTCGACCAGCAACAACTGGTCGAAGCCGATGCCGAAGTGACGATCCGCCAGGCGGCGAATCATCTCCGGGCTGAAGAAGATCTTCTGGGTGATGCCATCGACCACCATGAAGTCATTCCCCAGCCCATGCATCTTGGAAAATTGAATCAGCATCGTATCGCCTCAGGGCAGGGTCTGTTCGAGGCGCCACAGATCAGCCAGCGGCTCGCGTTGACGGACCAGGTGCGCCGCATCGCCATCCACCAGCACCTCGGCGGCACGGGGACGGGCATTGTAGTTGGATGACATGGAGAAGCCATAGGCACCGGCGGAACGCACCACCAGCAGATCGCCCTGAGCCAGGCTCAACTCGCGATCCTTACCGAGGAAGTCACCCGTCTCGCAGACCGGACCCACCACATCGTAACGACGCGCCGGGCGCTGCAGACTCTTGTCGGCCGGAATGATGTTCATCCAGGCGCCATACAGCGAGGGGCGGATCAGATCGTTCATCGCCGCATCGACCAGCGCAAAGTGGCGCTCTTCGCCCTCTTTGAGGTATTCGACGCGAGTCAGCAACACACCGGCGTTGGCAATGATGGCGCGGCCCGGTTCGAAGATCAGTTGCAGATCGCGACCGACCAGCTTGGCCTTCAGCGCGGCGGCATACTGCTCCGGATGGGGTGGATTCTCGTCGCTGTAGTTGACGCCCAGACCGCCACCGACATCCAGGTGATGGATGTGGATGCCTTCGGCCGCCAGACGGTCAATCAGGGCCAGCAGACGATCCATCGCCTCGAGGAAGGGCTCGAGCTCGGTCAGTTGGGAGCCGATGTGGCAGTCGATGCCGACGATGTCGATATTCGGCAGGGTGGCGGCTCTGTGGTACAGGGCGACGGCGCGCTCAATCGGCACACCGAACTTATTCTGCTTGAGGCCGGTGGAGATGTAGGGGTGGGTACCGGCATCGATATCCGGGTTGACCCGTACCGAGATGCGCGCCACCTTGCCCATGTCACCCGCGACAGTATTTAACCGTTCGAGCTCGGCCTCGGACTCCAGGTTGAAGCAGAGGATCTGCTGCTCCAGCGCATAACGCATTTCGGCCTCGGTCTTACCGACACCCGAGAAGACCACCTTGGCCGGATCACCACCGGCGGCCACAACGCGCGCCAGTTCACCACCGGAAACGATATCGAACCCGGAACCCAGGCGGGCCAGCAGATTGAGGATCGCCAGGTTGCCGTTCGCCTTGACCGCATAGCAGATCAGGTGCGGCACATCGCCAGCAGCCTGATCGAAGGCATGCCAATGACGTTCCAGCGTCGCACGTGAATAGACATACAGCGGCGTGCCATGCTGGGCAGCCAGTTCAGAGAGGTTGCACTCTTCGGCGAAGAGCTGGCCATTTTCCCGGTAATTAAAATAATCCATTTATCCTGGTGTTCCTTTCGTTGGTGCTACGACTGCTGCGTTGAAGGGGCAGCCCTCAGGGTTAGGCATCCAGCGGCTATTCCTTAGCCGGTTGGGTCGCAGGTTGAGCTGGCTGCTGCGAAGAGGCCTCAGCGGAGGCCTCTTCTTTGGGTATCGTCAGCGGGCCCTTGAGGCCACACCCCGTCAACAGCAGAACCCCTGCTATCGAAACAAGCATGAGTTTCTTCATCGATCTCGTGCGAAAAAGCAAATTGGCCCTCTATAATCGCACTCATCCTTTTAAATGCAATAGGACAGTC
>JAGOXX010000044.1:3682-11269 GCA_018059485.1 Aeromonadaceae bacterium
CTGCTCTCCACCTTCAGCGAGGAGTTGGGCTCGGTCAATCTGCATCCGGATACCGGCGGTCACTTCGAGATCCTGATCGACGGCGTGACCCTCTGGGAGCGCAAACGCGATGGCGGTTTTCCCGAGGTCAAGCAGCTCAAGCAGCGGGTGCGTGATGTGATTGACCCCGAACGCGACCTGGGTCATGTGGATCGCACTCAACCGCGTGATGCCACCCCGGCGCCGATTGACGGATGATCAGACCATTTCGCGGGAGTTGAAGCGGTAGGGATGGACCTGCTGCTGGCCATCGAGCCAGACCAGCTCATAGAACTGGGGCAGGTTGAAGTTGATGAACTGGCTATCGCGATTGAATCGTTCGTGGGTCAGGGTGTAATAGCGGTTGACGCTCTGCACCAACTCGTCCCGACTGCCGGAGTAGTCGCGATAGATCTCGATCTGGTTCTGTTCGTCCAGCACATAGACGTTGAAGCCCCCCTCATTCTCCTCGAAGAAGAACTGGATCAGGCCATCGCTGGCATAGGCGTCGACAACGGAAGGCACACAGAGGGTCGCATCGGTGCCCTCCGGGAGTGGCTGGCGCTCCAGCTTGTTGCTGGAAACCTGACGATAGAAGTCGATGGCACTCTCGAGCTTCTTGACCGCCACACCACGCCGTTCGAGAAACAGCGCATAACGGTCATGTCCTAGCGACAACATCTTGACCAGCCGCTGCTTGTCACGGGCCAGGCGCAGATCGATACACTCCTGCACCAACTGGCCAAACTGGTTGCGGATCAGGCCGCGGAAGTGGCGACTGTAGCAGAAAACATCAACCGCCTCGGGCGCCAGGGCGTCCTGATGCATCTTGCCAAGAATGGTCGACAAGGCCTCGACCACGGCCTCCGGGCCGTTGAAGTGCAGGGTGCGGATCTCGTTCCACGAGTTGCGATAGACCAGATCGACGGTGCCAACCAGACACTCCTGCTCCCGCCCGAAACTGAGCACGTCGCTGTTGTCGGCATCGAACTCGAGGGTACGGTCTTCCCAGTGGGAGGTCGGATCCAGCTCCAGATTCAGGAAGATGCCCAGATGACGAATTTCGCACGGACGGCTGAGCGCCAGATTGCTGGCGGCATTGAAGCGGACCGGGAAAGTGGCCGCCAGGTCCTGGCTAAACTGCTGCAGTATCTCCAGGTCGAGATCGGCCCCCTGAGCCCGCAGGTGTAATACGGTTCGCAGCGTCAGCAGGCCGTTGAAATAGGCCCAGGCCACCAGCTTGCTGAGGTAGCCGTTATAGTCGAGCGGAGCCTGACCGATGATCTCCGCCGGCTGCAAGGAGCGGTTATAGAGATACCAACCGGCGCGATTGAGCCGCCCGGGCGGCACCTGAATCAGGCTCAGGTTGGCTTCATGCAGATCGGGGGCAATCTTCAGGTTGATGCGCTGCACCTTACCCGGCAGCGCCTCGAAGGCGGCGTAGAGCTTGCGCGACAGGATGCCGATATCTTCCGGGTTGATCGACTCACTGATGTTGTTGCGCCGAGCAAACTGGATCAACTGGCTGTAACTCTGCATCAAGGCATCGAGCAACTCGCCATAGGCCTGCTTGACCTCTGCCACCTTCCAGCGGTTACGCTCATCCAGATGGCGCAGCCGTTGCTGATCCCAGCCCCACTCGGTCACTAGTTTGGTGATCAACTCACGACGCCACTGCCCATGAGAGGGCTCATCGTCACGACTCAGATCATCACATACCTTGAGATAGAAACAGCGACGCGCCAGATCCAACCGCTTGTAGTCCCCTATGCTGGTCAGATAGTAGGTCACCTTATCGAGCATCAGGTAATAGGTGTCCAGCTGCAGACTGTACTCGTCGTGCTGCTGGAACCAGTCCCGGGTCTGGTTGGAGAGCAGTCGGGTATGGGGAAACTCGGCGGAGTAGGCCTCCATCAGCAGGATCTTCAACACCGCCTTGTAGGGGGAATCGAGCCCCTTGTAGAGCAACCAGAGCGCCGAACCGAAGTACTCTTCGGCCGGGATGCGCTGCAAACCACCGAGATCCAGCCACTCATCCTTGTGTAACTGACCCGAGGTGAAGAGTTCAGCCACCTTCTGGTCATACTCCTCATCCCACTCCCCGGGCAGCACAGGCCAGAGCAACCGTTGACCGGCGATGCGCAAGGCGCTGCGGTAGAATTCGTCGAGCAGCAACAGATGCTGGGCACTGCCACAGTTGTCACCACCGAGCTGGGCCTGGTTATCGAGACGGAACTTGTTGTCGGGGATCAGGAAGAAGTTGAGTTCGACCCCGCGATTCTCGGCCAGCTTGGAGATCAGCAGGCACTTGTGCTCGAGCAGCTCCAGACGCTCGGCCGCAAGCTCGTGGGAGTGGCAGACCCAGATGTCGAGATCGGAGCAGCAGCACTGGCCGATGGAGGAGGTACTGCCCATCGAGTAGAGACCGAGGATCGACCGTTCGTGGGTCTGGATGCCGCCATGACAGTTAGTCGCAATGCAGATGTCATCGATGAAGTCGCGCTGGCTGGCAGACAGGGTAAAGCTGGCGATGCCGTGAGGAACCTCTCCGGACACATAGCCTGGCAAGAGCGGATGGTTGAAATGAAACAGAATCGGCAACAACTCGAAGAGCTGTTGCCCATGTTGACTCATCGCTTCCAATGCCCGCTCAGTCCTGGTCTGATTTATCGCATCATAGCGCGCTATGAGCGTGGCAAAATCATGCGGCAACCGACTGACCTTAATTCCATAAACATCCAAACCGAATCGCACAGGGGTGACTGACTCGGGAAAAGTGTGACCATGGTAACAACAGGTAACAGCCCGGTAAACCTTTTCTCCATCCGGCCACGGATGCAAAAAAATGAATCGATTCAGGTGAGCTAGCGAAGCGATGTAACCGGACACATGACCCGGTTTTGCGGGCATCAACGGACCAGTTCGGGACCCATGCAGTGAGCCGGCAACAGTGTTACTATCCGGTTAACAGTTTCCAATCCTTGAGCCCATGAGATCGACTATCCGCATCGCTACCCGAAAGAGTCCTCTTGCCCTGTGGCAGGCCCACTTCGTGCAATCCCGGCTGCAACAACTCTACCCTCAACTGCGGGTCGAATTGCTGCCGATGAGTACCAAGGGTGACAAGATCCTCGACAGCCCGCTGGCCAAGGTCGGCGGCAAGGGGCTGTTCGTCAAGGAGCTCGAGCAGGCCATTCTGGCCGGCGATGCCGACATTGCCGTCCACTCGATGAAGGATGTGCCAGTGGAGTTTCCCGAGGGGCTGGGGTTGACCATCATCTGCGAACGCGACGATCCCCGCGATGCATTCGTCAGCACCCGCTTCGCCTCGATTGCCGAACTGCCGGCAGGCAGCCGGGTCGGCACCTCCAGTCTGCGCCGCCAGTGCCAGTTGCGTGCGCAACGCCCCGATCTGCAGGTCATCGACCTGCGGGGCAACGTCAACAGCCGGTTGGCCAAGCTAGATGCGGGTGAGTACGATGCCATTCTGCTGGCCGCCGCCGGGCTCAAACGCCTCGGCCTGCACGAGCGAATCTCGGCCCTGCTGCCTGCGGAGCTAAGCCTGCCCGCCAATGGGCAGGGGGCCGTCGGCATCGAGTGCCGCCTGGATGACAACGAGTTACTGTCACTGCTGGCACCGCTGGAACACCCCCAGACCCGCCAGCGGGTATTGGCCGAACGGGCGATGAATCGGGCACTGCAGGGGGGGTGCCAGGTGCCCATTGGCGCCTATGCAGAACTGGAGGGGGACACCCTCTGGTTGCGCGGCCTGGTTGGTCTCCCGGATGGCAGCCGGATCCTGCGCGCAGAGCTCCGCGGTGCGGTCGGCGAGCCAGAGGCTCTCGGTCAGGCGTTGGCGGAGCAACTGCTGACCCAGGGCGCGGCTGAACTGCTGGCCGAGGTCTACGGCTCATGAAACCGCTGATTTTGCGCCCCGAGCCCCAAGCCAGTGCACTGGCCAAGCAGCTGCGCAACGTCGGCCACGACCCCGTGGTCTCACCGCTACTGAGCATAGTCGCGGGTGACGATCTCCCCCTGCTGGCCACGGCACTGAGCAACCATGATCGACTGATCGCCATCAGTAGCCATGCGGTCGAACAGGCCGCCACCTGGCTGGCACAGCAAGGGCTGAGTTGGCCCGCGATCCCCACCTTTGCCGTCGGCGCGGCAACGGCAGCCTGCTGGCAAGAGAATGGAGTGGCCGCGCAAGTGCCAGACGATGCCCGTAGCGAAGGACTGCTGGATCTTCCGGCGCTGCACGACGTCGCCGGATGCCGGATCCTGATACTGCGCGGCAACGGCGGCCGCGAGTTCCTGGCCGAGCAGTTGCGGGCGCGCGGCGCCCTGGTCGACTACTGCGAGTGCTACCGCCGTCACTGGCTTCCCCTTGATGGTGAAACCCTGTGCACGCAGTGGCGTACAGCCGGAGTCGACAGTGTTATCATCAGCAGCGGTGAGATTCTCCGGCGCCTTCTGGAGCTGGTTCCAGCCACCGAAGGTCCCTGGCTTCATCAGTTATTGTTTATTGTCCCCAGCCACCGTGTTGCCACACTGGTGGAGGAGGCTGGACTCCCTGCGCCCCGCATCGCTCAGGGAGCCACGCATGCCGCCATGGTGGCGGCACTCGGCAAGAGGAATTAGGCATGTCAGAACACGAATCGGCCACCCAGCTTCCCATCAGCGAGGAGCAAGCGGCAACAACCGCCACGACCTCCCCCACTCCGGCGCCGCAAGCCGCTGGCGGATGGCGCCAGCATTGGCTCGCCGCCTTGGCAATCCTGCTGGTGTTGGTGGCCTGTATCGGAGCCTATCTGTACGACACCTGGCGCAGTGAACAGCGACTGGCTCAGTTGCACGCTCTAGAGCTGCAACTGGTCGAGCTGCAGCAGCAACAGCCCGCCCTGCAGGAGAACGACCTGCAACGCCGTCAGCAACTGCAGAACCTGAGCGAAAGTCAGCAACAGCTGACGGATAAACAGACCCAGTTGGAGAAACAACTGCTGAAACTGGAGAGCCGTCGCCCCAATGACTGGCTGCTGGCCGAGGCGGATTATCTGGTTCGCATGGCCGGGCGCAAACTCTGGCTGGAACGGGATGCCACCGCCGCTCAGATGCTGCTGATCGAGGCGGATAACCGGCTGCGGGATCTCAACGACGCCAGCCTGTTGCCACTGCGTCAAGCCTTGACCAGCGATCTGGCCAAGCTCAAGGAGCTGCCGACCCTCGACCGGGAGGGCATGGTGCTGCGCATCGGCGCCCTGATCGACAACGTCGACCAGCTGACCTTGTTGGGAATCAACCCGCCGCCACGGAACGAGGAGGATGCCGCCACCGAGCTCAGCGATGAACTGGGAGACTGGCGCAGCAATCTGCGCAAGAGCTGGAGCGCATTCAGCGAGAACTTCATCACCATCCGGCGTCGTAACGGCAACACAGAGGCGTTGATTTCGCCGCAACAGACCTGGTACCTGAAAGAGAATCTAAAGACCCGTCTGCTGCAGGCTCAGTTGGCTGTCTATCGTGAGCAACAGGCCGTCTATGAAGACAATCTCACCAAGGCCGACAAGTGGCTGGAGCAGTATTTCGATCCGAACGACACCGTCAGCCAGTACATGCATAGCGAGATTGCCAAGCTGCTGGAACAACCTGTGGTACTGGAGTATCCCAAGCAGTTCGCGAGTCAGCATCAGCTCGAAGAGCTGGTTCATCAACGCCTGCAGCATCTGATGGCACAGTGAGGAGAGACACATGATTCGTCTGTTTCTGTTACTGGTCATCATAGGTGCAGCCATGGTCTGTGGCCCTCTACTGGCGGGCAACAAAGGCTATGTGCTGATTGCCATCGGTGACTACACCATCGAGATGACGGTGATCAGTGCCGGCATTCTGGCCCTGTTGCTCTACGGAGTGCTCTGGTGCACCGAACGGTTGCTGTTGCGCCTGTTCCACATCAAGGGATCAACCCGTCGCTGGTTCACAGAGCGCCGCCGCCGCAAGGCGCGCGAACGCACCCTGGCCGGAACTCTGGCGCTGGCCGAAGGCCAATTTCAGCAGGCCGAGACCCTGATGCGCAAGAGTGCTCCGGATAGCGACCAGGCGCTGCTCAACTATCTCTCGGCCGCCGAGGCCGCCCAGGCCCAAGGGCAGACCGAGCGCCGGGATGCCTACCTGCAGCAAGCCGCCGAGCAGCATCCACGCGCCTCCCTGGCCGTCAGTCTGATCCGCGCCCGCCTGTTGCTGCGCCAGAAGCAATACTCCGAAGCCGAGACACTGTTGCAGAGCCTCGACCAGGCGCATCCACAACACGCAGTGATCCAGCAGCTCCTCAAGGAGTGTTACCTGGCCCTCGGCCACTGGTCCCAACTGCTCGCCCTGTTGCCCCAACTGAGCAAGCGCAAGCAACTGAGTGCTGACGAGTTGCAACAGTTGCAGCAGCAGATCTATCCGCCGCTGTTTACCGAACGAGCCGCCAGCGCCGGACGCGATGGCGTCATGGCGCTGTGGCAGGAGTTGCCCCGCGCCCTGCGCCAGGATGCCACCACCCAGGCGGCTGCCGCGATGGCACTCATTGGTCTGGGGGATGAAGTTCAAGCCCAGGAGATACTGCTCGAGGGTGTACGTCGCTCACTGAGTCCATCTCTGCTGGCCGTGGTGCCGCAACTGCAGCAGCCAGCCCCCAAGCTGCTGGCTCAGTTGCAAAAGTCTGAACAGAGCGCCGAGCCGTCCGCCGACTTGCTGCAAGCCATCGGCATCTTGCTGTTGCGACAACGCGAGATGGAGCAGGCCCAAGCCTACCTGGAGCGCGCGGTCGCCCTGCAACCGCAAGCCACCGCCTACCGAGCCCTGGCCGAACTGATGGAGCAACAGCGACTGTTCGAGAAGGCCAACTTCTACTACCGGCAAAGCAGCGCCGTTTAACCCTCAAAAACCTGGTCGACAGCCGGCTTCTGTCGACCAGCGCCGAATATTGAACTGCCGGAATTGACAGGTTTCCTCTTGCTCTCCACCATCGGTCGATCTGGCAAGAAACTTGCCTCCCCTTCATCCTTCGTCCGGCTTGAGAGAAAGAGCGCCATGCGTCACCGATTCAACTTCCGCCATCCCGACGCCAGAGCCGCCACTCCGCTCGAGCTAGCCACCCTGACCCTGCTCGGCTTGCTGATGCTCGCCACTCTGTTACTCCCCATCCTCCGCACCGAGTCTCTCTTCTATCCGGGCTACCACCTCAAATTTGGCAAGGTCGCCGAGTTACAAAACCTGGGCATGATCTACAAGAACGATGCCCGGGGCACCTATCTGGTGCTGGATACCAACTGGCGTTTCAGCCAACCCCTCGCGCCCGAGGATCGGGTCATCTTTCACCTGAGCCGTCCGGACCATCAGGATGCCAGTCGCTCCGATATCAAGGTCGAACCCCAGGCGGGTCTGCGAGCCGACTGCCTCGCCAGCGGTGGTTGTGACGTGCAACTGACCGCCAGCATCCGGGTACTGAAAGAGGATTTGGCGGAACAGTATCAACTGACTGTCGAGCTCATGCGCCCGGGCACAACGACCGACCCGGCATTCAAT
>JAGOXX010000167.1 GCA_018059485.1 Aeromonadaceae bacterium
ACCCGCGGCAACCTGGCCGCCGGTGGCCGTGGCGAACCACGGCCATTGACGGAAAGCGACTGGGCGATAGCCCGCGCCGTTGGCCCAAAACTGCGTGAGAAAGGCTTGATCTTCGTCGGTCTCGACATCATTGGTGACCGGCTGACCGAGATCAATGTCACCAGCCCGACCTGCATTCGCGAGATCGAGGCCAAGTTCCCGATCAGCATCACGGGTCTGTTGATGGATGCCATCGAGCGTCGCTTACGCGAACAAAATGCCACCCAGGGCTGAAATCGGCCCGCCAGTCAGATCGGCAGGGGCTCTCCCCCTGCCGTTAACCATCGGAGAAACCAGTTCAGATGAGCTATCTGCCAAACCATCTTCTGATCGCCATGCCCACCATGGAGGACAATTTTTTTGCCCGCTCCGTCATCTACCTTTGTGAACACAATGCCCAGGGCGCCATGGGGCTAACCCTGACGGTACCCTTAGATATGGATCTGCATGACCTGCTGACCCAGATGAAGATCGAGCATGTCAATCCGGAGCTGGCAGCACACCCGGTACTGGCCGGTGGCCCAGTGAGTACCGATCGCGGCTTCGTACTGCACAGTACCCGCCATGGCTTCAGCAGCTCCTTGGAGCTGACCGATGAGCTGATGGTCACCACCTCGCTGGATATTCTCAAAGATCTGAGCAGCGACAATGCCCCCGAGCAATTTCTGGTGGCGCTGGGGTATGCCGGATGGGAAGCCGGACAGCTTGAGCAGGAGCTGCTCGATAACAGCTGGCTGACGCTGCCTGCCACGAGTGAGCTCATCTTCAACCCACCCTGGCATGACAAGTGGCTAGCCGCCACCCATGCCATGGGTATCGATATCTGGCGTGTCGCCCCCCAAGCCGGTCACGCCTGAACGCCCACATCAACGAGGATCCCCCATGAAACAGCCCGGACAACGCACCCTGCTCGGCTTCGATTTTGGAACCCGCAGCATAGGCGTCGCCATCGGTCAGGAGATCACCGGCTCAGCCCAACCACTGCGGGCCCTGAAGGCCAACGATGGCATACCCAACTGGGAGGAGATTGAAAAGCTGCTGCAGGAGTGGCAACCGGATCGGGTGATTGTCGGCCTGCCGCTGAACATGGACGGCACCGAGCAACCATTGACCCAGCGCGCACGCAAGTTTGCAGCACGCATCCACGGCAGATTTGGCGTCGTGGTGGATCTGCAGGATGAGCGGCTGACCACCACGGATGCCCGCGCCCGCCTGTTCGAGCGAGGCGGTTA
The DNA here is from genome assembly GCA_018059485.1 of Aeromonadaceae bacterium. Lineage (GTDB taxonomy): Bacteria > Pseudomonadota > Gammaproteobacteria > Enterobacterales > Aeromonadaceae > Pseudaeromonas. The sequence continues at coordinate 1,272 of JAGOXX010000167.1, forward strand.
CCGCGCATTGGAAAAGGGGATGGTCGATGGCATCTCGGCGCTCTTGATCCTCGAGGCCTGGATGGAGTCCCAATACGGCGACTAAGTCCGGTAGAAACGAACGAGGCGCTCCCCTCGGCGCAGAAGAGTGCTGACGGCTGCTTCATCTGACGCTACTATCAAGCCTATCAGCCATGGATCTGCCCCCACTGGAGTCGTTATGAGTTCAACCCTGAAAAAAGTAGCCTTTAGCATTCTCGGCCTTATCACGCTGATCTCCGGCCTGTGGCTGGATTTTTATCTGCCAGAAAAGAGTATTGCCACCATCACAGGAGTCGAGGTTAAGCGGGTCGATAAGGATGGGCCGATTGGCAAAGAGAATCCTGCCGATGGCCCGACCATGGATGTCTATTACATCTATACGGCGCAAGATGGCGAGAAAGTCCGGGTATTCCGCAACGAAGATACCCGTTGGAGCTTCCCGTTCTACTTCAAATTTGACTCGGCTGATGTGCAGGCCAAAGCCAAGACCCTGGAGTTCGAGAAGAAGTTGGCGCGGATCACCTCCTATGGCTGGCGCATCAACATGTTGTCGCAATTCCCCAATGTCACCCGGATCGAGGTCATCGATAGCCCGGATGCGTCAACCTTCACCTTCTTCCGCTGGTTCTGGTTTCTCCTCTGGGCCGCAGGTTTGGGTTATGTGGCCCTCTTCCTGAAGCGTTACTTCGACAAACAAGCCCTCAACAACTAATTGCCCATTCACAGGCCGCCTTCGGGCGGCCTGTTCATATCGACAGCCCCGTTGATTGACATTCATCACCGATAAAATCGCTTTCCTGCAAGCTTTGCAGATCACGGCTTGCACTTGATTGCAGACCCTCGTATTACTGGCTATGACACGCCAGCAACATCCTGGCCCCACGTTTTGCCTGACCAAAGAGCCGTAGCCATGGAAAATCAACTCGAACAACTCAAACGCCTGACCACAGTGGTGGCCGATACCGGTGATATCGAAGCCATGCGTCGCTATCAGCCGCAAGATGCCACCACCAATCCATCCTTATTACTCAAGGCAGCCGAGTTACCCCAATATGCCACTCTGCTGACCGAAGCACTCCAATGGGCCAAGAGCCAGAGCGACGATACCGAGCAACAACTGAGCGAGGCCGCCGACAAGCTCGCCGTCAGTATCGGCTGCGAAATCCTGAAGATAGTCCCTGGCCGCGTCTCGACCGAGGTGGACGCACGTCTCTCATTTGATACCCAAGCCTGCATCGACAAGGCTCGCAAGCTGGTTCGGCTGTACAACGAGGCCGGGATCGCCAATGAGCGGATCCTGATCAAACTGGCAGCCACCTGGGAAGGGATCCGGGCCGCCGAGGTACTGGAGCGCGAAGGGATCCAGTGTAATCTGACCTTACTCTTCAGCTTCGCTCAAGCCCGTGCGTGTGCCGAAGCCGGCGTCTATCTCATCTCACCCTTTGTCGGACGAATTCTCGATTGGCACAAGAGCCACGGTGACCCCAAAGAGTTCCTGCCCCATGAGGATCCGGGGGTCGTATCCGTCACCCGCATCTATGACTATTACAAACAGCACGGCTACGCGACCGTGGTCATGGGGGCCAGCTTCCGCAATCGCGACGAGATCCTCGCACTTGCCGGCTGCGATCGTCTGACCATAAGCCCGGCGCTGCTCCAAGATCTGGCCAACAGCCATGACCCAGTACCACAACGGCTGCATGCCGCGACACACATTGAGCCCAAGCCAACGCCGTTGAGTGAAAGCCAATTCCGCTGGGAGCAAAATCAGGATGCGATGGCCACCGAGAAGCTGGCCGAGGGGATCCGCAACTTTGCCATCGATCAGGTGAAGCTGGAACAACTGCTGCGCCAGCATCTTGGCTGACGCTCCGGCTTCCACCGAGGCGCGGCTCGCGACATAGCAGGTCCGATTGAATCGTTCTTGATATGGCTAGCACTTCGTCATCTTGCGGTAACAGAATGATTTTATTTTTCCTGACAGTGTGATATATCCAGAAACGATGGCTAACGCGGTAAAGGAGGAACCATGGAAAGGTTCAGTCTGGAAGTCGATGATCTGGTCGTTATTGACAGCGAAACACGCAGTGCACGCAATGCCGCCAAGAAGCG
>JAGOXX010000003.1 GCA_018059485.1 Aeromonadaceae bacterium
CTGCGTTGCTGGCGGCGACTATGGCGGCCAGATAGCCGATGTGTACCCGCTTGTTAAACACCACAAACGCGATGGCACCACCGATCATGGCGGCGGCAATGTTGTCGAGGAAGGAGCTCAGGACAAAGATCATCACCAGCAGGGCGAAGCCACCTTTCCAGTCGCTGGGCAGGAAACGGGGCAAAATCTTCGGCAGATGGGATTCGTCGAAGTGTTTGGCCAGGATGCCGAAACCGAACAGCAAGCCGATGAGGTTCAGCAGAATTCGCCACTCCCCCTCGTGGCCGTGGCCACCGAGCAGGTGCTGCAGAAAAGAGAACTCATCGAGAAGCGCATACTTGGCAACCAGAATGGCTGCCAGACCACTCAATGCCACCCACATGGTGACATGGTGCAGCAGGGCAACCCCCAACAGCGTCAGCGCGAACAGGATGAATTCGATGCGGATCCCGCCCGGGGCGAGCAGGGTTTCACTCATGCCGCCTGCAAAGGCCGGCGTGCAGAGCAGCAAGCTCGAACCCAGCAGCGCGATCGGCGCCATGAGTCTGTTCGCTACAGTTGATGTCATGGTTTCTTCTCCTTGCGTTGTCGTCACGAAACGGATTCCTGTTTCGTCGGCTTTCATTATTGTTGGGAAATGACCCAGTGCTGGAAGTCCTTGCGGGTCTGAATATCCGCCTGGTTGTACCAATACTTCAACATCTCCAGCGTTTGAACATTTTTGGCGACGGGGGCTGAGCCCGTTTTGCTCTCTGCCACTACGGCTGCTGTTGCTGCCGTGGTAGGCATACTCGTCTGCTGGAAGGCCTTACCCAGATCCGTCAGCTCTTGCTGATAGTCCCGGCCAATCTGCAGCCCCTCTTTCTTGGGCAGCACGAAATAGTCAGCCTTGGCTGCCGTGCCCTGCTTTTTGTCGATCACTTGCAGCTTTTGTTGCTCTAAAAAGCGTTCCGCTTCTCGATAGTTCCGTGGATAGGTAAAGTTGATAGCGATGTTGTCATCGGCCTTCATATCCAGATTGAATACGACTGGCTCCCCACGGATCAGACGACTCTCGCTCTGATCGCGAAAGCTGCCCTCAAACTGTAATACCAGCTGATGCTGGCCTGCTGGCAGCGTGATCTGCTGTTTATTGTTGACCATGCTGCTCGTGGCTGGCTGCCCATCAAGCAGTAACAGTGTGTAGGGGCGGGCAATTTCAAAGGTAGCGGCGAATGCTGACGCAGGCATGACGAAGGCACAGAAGAGGGCAATAAGTTTGAGGCAACGCATGAGAATTCCTTGATCCAAGAGTGAGATGACAACTGATTGTACCGCTTTGCCTTATCTCGGCAACCATGCAAGCCACAGATGCGCGCTTTGCGTCACTCAATCCGCCGCTTAAACGGCGGTAATGCGTCAAGCAGACTGCGCCCATAGCGGCGATTAACCAGTCGCCGATCGAGGATGATGATCCTCCCTTGATCGGCTTCCTGGCGGATCAGTCGGCCGCAGGCTTGCACCAGCTTGCGCGATGCATCGGGCAGGGTGATCTGCATGAAGGGGTTGCCACCTCGGGCCGTGACCCACTCGGCCTGCGCCGCCTCAATCGGGGAGGTGGGGACGGCGAATGGCAATTTGGTGATGATGAGGTTGGTCAGTAGCTCCCCCGGCAGGTCCAACCCTTCGGCGAAGCTGCCGGTACCCAATAGAATGCTGGGCTGGCCATGGGTGCAACGCTCGCGATGCAGAGCGAGCAGGGCGTTACGGGAAGCTTCGCCCTGGACCAGCAGCGAGTACCCCTTGGTCCGGAGGCCCTCGGCCACCTCTTGCATCTGCCAATACGAGGCAAATAGTACCAAGGAGGCCTGTTGATCCTGAAGATAGGTCGGCAAGGCCTGGATCAGTGCCTGAGTGAACCCCTCATCAGTCGGCTCACAGCTCAGATTGGGCAACCAGAGTTCAGCTTTTTGGTAGTCGAACGGCGAAAGCAGCCGCAGATATCGGGGGCCATCGAGCCCCTGCAGACCTGTCTGCTGGCGGAAATGGTCAAAGCTGTTGAGGGCCGTCAGGGTGGCGGAAACCAGTACGGCGCCGGCACAGCGGGACCAGAGCATTCGATCCAGCCAGTGGCCCATCTCCAGCGGCGTGGCGTGGAGGTGATAGTCGACCGGAGCGTCGGTTTTACTGAGCCATTTAGCAACAGCATTGTCGGATGGTGGCTGCCGATAGAGATGCCAGAGATCCTGCATCTGAGCGCAGCGCATCAAGGCATGGCCCAATTCAGCCAGCAGGGCTTCGCCGTCGCGTCGGGATATATCTCCTTGCTTGATCGCTTCGGTCAATGCCGATTGCTGTTTGTCCAGCAGTCGTTGCAACTTGCCACTGCCTTCGGCCAGGCTGACGGCCAATTGATGCAGCAATTCAGGTAATGAACCCTGAGTAAATCGGTATTCGTTCTCGTTGTTGAACCACTCCGTTTGGCTAGTGAGCAGATTTTCCAGCTGACGGTAATCCTGTAACAGCTCATAAACGGTCTCCGAGAGCCTGATTTGGTTACTGCGCAGGGTTTCGTTTTGCACAGCCTTGGTGAGCTTGTCACCAAATTGGGGCAATTTATTCAACCAATTGATGCTAGATAGCACAGGTACCGAGGCGGCGGCCTGATCGCGCGCTATGGTTGGTAGGTGATGTGCTTCATCTAATACATAGATGCAGTCATCGGGGCTGGGCAGCACTATTCCCCCTCCGAGCGCCAGGTCGGCCATCAAGAGCGCATGGTTGACCACCAAGACATCCATCTCATCAAGGCGAGCTCGAGCCTGATGAAATGGGCAGCGTTGGTGTTGATCAAACAGCGGGTTGCAGACGTGGCGATCAGCACTTATTGCGAGCCACAGTTGATCATCGAGTGGATGGGGCCAACTATCCCGATCCCCCGGCCAACTCCCCTGTTGATAAGCGTGCCAGAGTTGCTGATACGTCTGTTGTTGCGCCGGGTCTGGGCAGAAGTTCAATAGCTCGTCGAAGCTGAGCTGGTCATCTTCGACAGCGGGGGCGGCCAGTTGTGCCAGTCGCTGGGCACAGCAGTAGCGCTGGCGCCCCTTGACCAGGGTAAAAGAGAACGGCTGTGTCGTGAATGATTGATACAGAGGCAGGTCTTTACCGATCAACTGCTCCTGCAGCGCCAGGGTGGCTGTCGAGAGAATCAGCTTCTTGCGGAACTGTTTTGCACAGGGGATGGCACCTTGGGCATAAGCCAGGGATTTGCCAATCCCAGTACCGGCCTCGGCAACCAGGATGCGTTTACCCGCGCCATTTTGCCCACTGAGCGCTTTGACAATTTCAGCCACCAGGTAGTTTTGCTCTTTTCTTGGTACGAAAGATGCTAGGTGTTGACTCAACCGTTTATAGCTTTGCTGAACCGTGGTTTTGATGGCTTGAAACGGCATATACGATTTCTCCAGTGCAGGACGGCGGAGTATATCGCTCTGTGAGGGGCTTAACAAAAAAGTGGCGTTATTCGATGATTGGTCACCAGATGAATCTGTGTGCTGCTCAGAATAATGTGGCTGGATCCGGAGTGTATCAGCTTGATCTGTGACAGATTATGCTAACGACAATTAAGTTCTAAGTTAGTTCATTTTTTTCTGTTGCTGGTCTCACATTTTGTATGATAGTCTCGAAATCAGAGTGATGGAAACGTCACTTCCACAGGGAATATAAGGACTTAGTGTTTAATTTCAGTAGGCAAACAATTATGAAAAAGACTCTTATTGCTCTGGCCGTTCCGGCTCTGTTAGTTGCTAGCGCAGCAAATGCTGCTACCGTCTACGAAAAAGATGGTCAGAAGTTCGATGTCTATGGTCGTGCACAAGCCAACTACTATAACGATGCAGCTTCTGATTCTAGCGGCTCGACCATTGAAGGTACTGCACGTCTGGGCCTGAAAGGCTCTACTGCCATCAATGACACCTGGTCTGCTATCGCTCGCGGTGAGTGGAAGGTTGCTGGTGAGTCCTCTGATGACGGTACTTTTAAAGTTCGTCACTTGTACGCAGGTTTTGATGGCGGCCAGTACGGTACTATCATCGCGGGTCAAACTGACACTGCTTTCTACGCTGTCGTAGCTCCGACTGACGTGTTCAACGAATGGGGTTCATACGGTAACAGCTACTGGGGTTATCGCAATGGTGCAGCCAACTTCGGTGGCCGTCAAGAAGGTCAGGTCATCTACACCAATAGCTTCGGTGGCTTCCGTAGCGGGATCTCCTATCGTATGGCTGACGATAAGAGCAATCTGGACAAGAGTTACGCTGCTAACGTCGGTTATGACTTCGATTTTGGTGTTGGTGTGACTGTTGCAGCGGATCAATATGATTCACAAGATGGCCTAGCTGATCAAAATGATTGGGGTCTGTCTGCCTCCTATGGCACCTTCGGGGAAGGTTTGTATGTTGCTGGTGTTTATACCCAGTCTGACATCGAACAAGCTGGCATCGAAAACACCCACAAGGGCTATGAATTTGCCACTGTTTATTCGCTGACCAATGGTCTGGGCTTCTTGGGTGGTTATAACTACACCGAAGACGAAAATGACGTCGAGCTGACCGATGAATATCTGCTGGGTGCTATGTATAACTTCACCAGCAACTTCTACGGCTACACCGAGTACCTGTTCGATCAACGTGACAACGCTGATGATCAGTTCACTGTAGCTCTGCAATACAACTTCTAATTGAGTTGTATGCTGACCTCGGTCAGTCCCCAAAAAAGGCAGTCGCAGGACTGCCTTTTTTCATCTCTTTTTTATGGTTTTTGAACAACGAATACGTTTGTATCTCGAGCTTTGCCATCGTCACTGTTGCAAAGGCTCTCTGGGTTGTTAAGCTAGCGCATCACTGCCTGTCAGGCCCGATCGTGCGCTGTTCACTCAGCAGATTACGGGCTTTTGTTTTTTTTTATCGGTAACCATTCATGAAGCCAGAAACCCTGTCTTTTATCGAGTCTTGCATCAAGACCATCCCTGACTATCCCAAACCGGGCATTCTGTTCCGCGACATCACCAGTCTGGTGGAGCATGGCCAGGCCTTCAGGGCCACCATCGATCTGCTAGTCGAGCAGTACCGCAACGTCCCTTTGGACAAGATTGTCGGCACTGAGGCGCGGGGCTTCATCTTCGGTGCACCTGTGGCGGCGGCTCTTGGCCTGGGTTTTGTGCCGGTGCGCAAGCCGGGTAAGTTGCCACGCTCCGTCTTTGAAGAGAGCTACGAGCTCGAGTACGGTGAGGATCGCCTGCAGATGCATGAAGACGCCATTTGCCCCGGTGATCGGGTCTTGGTGGTCGATGATCTGCTGGCGACTGGTGGTACTGTCGATGCAGCCATCAAGCTCATCCGTCGTTGCGGCGGTATTGTGGAACAGGCTGCATTTGTCATCTCGCTGCCGGATCTGGGTGGTGAGGAAAAACTGCGAGCGGTGGGCGTGGAATCTCTGTGTCTGGTCCGTTTTGCGGGCAAATAACGGTCGAAAGACGAAAGGAACAGGCTAGCTATGGGATATCAGGTTCTGGCGCGAAAGTGGCGGCCGCATACGTTTCACGAGGTCGTCGGACAACAACACGTGTTGACGGCGTTGATCAACGCGCTGGATCAGGGGCGGTTACACCATGCCTACCTGTTTAGTGGAACTCGCGGTGTCGGCAAGACAACCATTGCCCGGATCCTGGCCAAGTGCCTGAATTGCGAGCAGGGGGTCAGTAGTACCCCATGCGGTCAGTGCGACAGCTGTCGCGAGATTGATCAGGGCAACTTCGTCGATCTGCTGGAGATCGATGCTGCATCGCGCACCAAGGTCGAAGATACCCGGGAACTGCTCGATAACGTGCAATATCGACCGGCCCGCGGCCGCTATAAGGTCTACCTCATCGATGAGGTACACATGCTCTCGCGCCACAGCTTTAATGCCTTGCTCAAGACCCTCGAAGAGCCGCCTCCTTACGTGAAGTTCCTGCTGGCCACCACGGATCCACAAAAGCTACCGATCACCATCTTGTCGCGCTGCTTGCAGTTCCACCTCAAGGCGCTCAATCGTGAGCAGATCGTCGAGCAGTTGGTGCGCGTGCTGGATGCCGAATCCCAACCTTATGAATTACCGGCGCTGGCGGCCATGGCCAAGGCGGCCGATGGCAGTATGCGGGATGCCCTGAGTCTGACCGATCAGGCACTGGCGCACGGCAGCGGCCATGTTCATCTGGATCAAGTGTTGGCGATGCTGGGCACTCTGGATCATCGTCACTTGCACCAGATGTTGCAGTTGCTGGCACAGTTGCAGGGGCCAGCCTTGATGGCCAAGGTCAACGAGGTTGCTCTACTCGGGCCTGATTTTGAGCTGGTACATGCCGAGCTGGCGAGCCTGCTGCATCGCATTGCTCTGGCCCAGTTGCTGGGTGTCAGCGCCGATCCGCTGGCACTCGATAGCGATCAGGTGTTGGCTCTGGCCAAGACCTTTACTGCCGAAGAGATCCAGCTCTACTATCAGATTGCCCTGACCGGACGCCGTGAATTTCCGCTGGCGCCGGATGGTCGCAGTGCCCTAGAGATGACTCTGTTGCGCATGCTGGCCTTTTCGCCACGTAAGCCCGGCTCTGCGGCCCGATTGCAGCCGCCATCGACTCACGCCGAGCTGATTACGCCCCCCGTTGCTGCTCCTGCGGCTAGTGCGCCAGCGTACGGAGCTGCTGTGGCTCCTGTTTCTGCGCCGGTTGCAGCTGCTGCGTCGCCAGCCATAGTGCCGATAGAGCCTGCAGATGATGGCCCTATTGTCTCTGACTCTGACGAGGACTCCTCCGCTGATGCGCTAGCACTGTTTGCCGAGCAACAGCGTCTGCTGGCCGAGGCCGATCAGTGGCGTGATAACCAGGAGCCAGCGTCAGGCGCTGAGCCAGTTTATGAGCGCCCATCGGCACCCAACGATAACGAGGCTCCCGTTGCGGGCAGCGGATTAAATCAGTTGTTGCAGGTTCGCAACCGTCTGCGCAGTCAACAATCCAAGGATCAACCATCAGGCGCTCAGTCTCAGGGAATTCAGCCAGCTGTTCGAGGTGGTGATGCGATAGGCCGTCCCATGCCACACGCGGTGGCACCGCGCCCACAGACTCCGCTGACGGAACAACTCCCGGCCGCAGCTCTCCCCGCTATGCAAACTGAGGAACCTGCGCCGTCGCGAGCCGGGAGTGGGGGCGTGGCGACTATGAGCCAGGCCGCTCAGTCGGCCATGGCTGATGATCTCCCTCCGTGGGAGATGCCGCCTGCCGATGCGTATTTGGAGAGCATGCCAGAGCCCTCTGAGGCGGCGGATCCGGCTGTTGCTGACTCGTACGCAGCTCCTGATCCAACTATTTCTGCTCAGGCACTCGCTTCGACGCCGGTGCGTCCGTCCATGGTGACATCGGCGGTCAGAGGTCAGCCCGCGGCTGCGCCGACCATGACGGTGCCGCCGACGGTTGTTGCAACGCCAACAGGGCAGAGCGATGAGCGGTGGCATTCGCAGGATCTGTTGCTGGGCAGTGGAGACCCATGGAGCGAGCTGATTGCTGCCAGCGGTGTCGGTGGTCGGTTACGTCAACTGGCGCTGCATGCTTGTCGACAGGTGGAGGGCGATTGCTGGATCCTGACCTTGCCCGCCGAGCAGCGGCATCTGGTTTCCGACAAGGCGATTGCCGCCTTGGCTGATGGTTTTTCGCAACACCTGGGGCAACCAGTGCAGATCCAGATTGTTCTGGATAATCCGGCGGCGCCGACACCGGCCCAGATTGAGCGGCAGCGTTACGCGCAATTGCTGGTGCAGGCTCAGCAAGATCTCACGCAAGACCCCCATATCCAATTTTTGATCCAACGCTTTGGTGCACAACTGGATGCTGATAGTATCCTGCCACTGAAGCATTAGGCATAACCTCAACAGAAGAGAAGAAGCATGTTTGGGAAAGGTGGAATCGGTAATCTGATGAAGCAGGCGCAAGCCATGCAAGATCGCATGCAGAAGATGCAAGAAGAGCTGGCCCAGATGGAAGTGGTTGGCGAATCAGGTGCTGGTCTGGTCAAGGTGACCATGACGGGTAGCCACAGTGTGCGTCGGGTCGCCATCGATCCGAGCCTGATGGATGATGATCAGGAGATGCTCGAAGATTTGATCGCGGCCGCGTTCAACGATGCGGTGCGTCGGGTTGAAGAGCAGAACAAAAGCAAGATGGGTGAGGTGACCGGTGGCATGCAACTGCCGCCCGGTTTCAAGATGCCCTTCTAAGTCACCAGAGGCGGGGGCAACCCCGCTTTTGTTTTTGTGGAGTCACCGATGAAATTCAGTCCCTTGCTCGACGATCTGATCCGTGAGCTGCAGGTCTTGCCGGGTGTTGGTCCCAAGTCGGCGCAGCGCATGGCTTTTCAGCTGTTGGAACGTGAACGCAGTCGGGGTCAGAGGCTGGCCCGCACCCTGGAGCGAGCCCTGTGCGAAATTGGCCATTGTCAGCAGTGCCGAACTTTTACCGAAAATGAGCTGTGCGAGATCTGCGTCAATCCGAAGCGGGCCGAGAAGCGGCAGCTCTGCGTGGTCGAGTCACCGGCCGATGTGGCGGCACTGGAACAGACCCACCTCTACTCGGGGCGCTACTTTGTGCTGATGGGCCACCTGTCGCCGCTCGATGGCATAGGCCCGCGCGAGTTGGGACTGGACCTGCTGGAGCAACGGCTGCAGCAGGAGCCGCTGGATGAACTGATCCTGGCGACCAATCCGACCATCGAAGGGGATGCCACCGCCTTCTATATCGCCAATCTGGCGCGTCAGGTTGGCGTCGCAGTTACGCGAATTGCTCATGGTGTGCCTGTGGGTGGCGAGCTGGAGCTGGTCGATGGCACCACGCTTTCACATTCGCTCAGTGGCCGCCGACCCCTCGAGTAAGTTCACATTTTTCAATCCCGGTTTTGCGCCGGGGTTGAAAATGGCTGTCCAGCCCCCATCTAGCTTCCTGTCGTGATAGTTACATTCACCAAGGAAAGCATCAATGACCGAAGCCATGCATACCGAAACCCACGGGTTTCAGACCGAAGTCAAACAACTGCTGAGCCTGATGGCGCACAGCCTCTATTCGAACAAAGAAGTCTTCCTGCGCGAGCTCATCTCCAACGCGGCGGACGCCGCCGATAAGCTGCGTTTCAAAGCGCTCTCCGAGTCGTCACTGTATGAAGATGATGGCCAGCTGCGCGTTCGTCTGATCCTCGACAAAGAGAAGCGGACCCTGACCATCTCCGATAACGGCATTGGTATGACCCGCGATCAGGCGATCGAGCATCTGGGGACCATTGCCCGCTCCGGTACCGCCGAGTTTTTCAGTCACCTCTCGGGCGATCAGACCCGCGACTCCCAACTGATTGGCCAGTTTGGCGTCGGTTTCTATTCCGCCTTCATCGTGGCCGACAAGGTGACGGTTCACAGCCGGGCTGCCGGCGAAGCGGCCGAACGTGGTGTCTGCTGGGAGTCTGATGGCTCAGGCTCCTTCACGGTCGCCGATATCACCAAGAGCGGTCGTGGTACCGATGTGATACTCCATCTGAAGGAAGAGGAGAGCGAGTTCCTTGACGACTGGCGTCTGCGCTCTGTGATTGGTAAGTACTCCGATCACATCAGCATTCCGGTCGAGTTGTGGGAGCTGCCTGAGGCAGCCGAACCCGCTGAGGGCGAAGAGAAGGTTGTCGCCGAAGGCCAGTGGAAGCAGGTCAACCGCGCGACGGCTCTGTGGACTCGTACCCCTCGGGATATCAAAGACGAGGAGTATCAGGAGTTCTACAAGCATATCAGCCATGACTATGAAGAGGCGCTGGCCTGGTCGCACAACAAGGTCGAGGGCAATCAGGAGTACACCAGCCTGTTGTATGTTCCTGCCCGTGCGCCGTGGGATCTGTGGAATCGGGAACAGAAGAGTGGGTTGAAACTCTATGTGCAGCGGGTCTTCATCATGGATGACGCCGAGCAGTTCATGCCGACCTACCTGCGCTTTGTCAAAGGGGTGCTGGATACCAACGATCTGCCGCTGAACCTCTCCCGGGAAATCCTGCAGGACAACAAGGTGACAGCGCAGCTGCGTAAGGCTTGCACCAAGCGGGTTTTGGGCATGCTGGGCAAGCTGGCCAAAGAGGACAGCGACAAGTATCAACGCTTCTGGGGAGAATTCGGCAATGTGCTCAAAGAGGGGCCTGCCGAGGATTATGCCCACAAGGAGGAGATCGCCAAGCTGCTGCGCTTTGCGTCGACCCACACCGATTCTGACGTCGCAAATGTCAGTCTCGAGGCGTACGTGGGCCGGATGAAGGAGAAGCAGAGCAAGATCTACTACATCATTGCCGACAACTACGCGGCAGCCAGCAATAGCCCGCACCTGGAGCTGTTGCGCAAGAAGGGTGTTGAGGTGCTGTTGCTGTGGGAGCGCATCGACGAGTGGTTGATGAATCACCTGACCGAGTTTGACGGCAAGCAGTTTGTTTCTGTGACTCAGGGCGATCTGCAACTGGGTGAGCTTGAAGACGAAGAGAGTCGCAAACATCAGGAATCCTTGGTCGAAGCCAATCAATCCTTGGTTGAGCGGGTACGCAAGGCTCTCGGGGATAAGGTCAAGGAGGTGCGTATCAGCCATCGTCTGACCTCGACGCCGAGCTGCGTGGTCACCGATGCCCATGGCATGAGCAGCCACATGATGAAGTTGATGCAGGCCGCCGGGCAAAAGGTGCCAGAGCAGAAGTTTATTCTGGAACTGAACCCCGAGCATGCGATGCTCAAACGCATCGATGGCATCAGTGATGAGTCCCTGTTTGCCGAGTGGTGCGATCTGCTACTCGAACAGGCCCAACTGGCCGAACAGGGTGGATTGCAGGATCCGTCCGGCTTTGTTGCTCGAGTCAACCGTCTGCTGATGGCCTAATCGTTCCGGCAAACAGAAGCGGTAACCACCAAACAGGCTGCGTCACGACGCGGCCTGTTTTTTATCTGGGCCAGACTCGCGGTTCTTAATCAGGCTATATCGGTAGGGATACTGATCTGACTCGCCTGAAACCGGCTGTGCCATCTCTGATATTGACGGGCCGCATAGCGCTAGCCGGTTGCCGTGGTGGGAGATTGAAGATCCGGGGCTGTTAATAAACAACAGAAACTCGCCAGATCCTCGTGCCATGACCAAACTACAAGATAACCAGTCGGTTATGTGGTTACTTGATAGCCGATGCTTGCAGGTATTTCCTCGACCATCACATCTTGAGGAACAAGTGATTGCGATGTCTCGCGCTGGTGAGACAATTGTAAATAAATCCCCTTGAGGAGGTCGCCATGCGTCTATTCCGCATACTGTTGATTCTCATCTGCGCCTGGGTTTCACCGCTGAGCGCCGAAACTCTGACACTCTGGAATGGTCACAGCCTCGAGCATTTGCAACCAGAACTGGATCGCTTTACCAAGCTGACCGGCCATACCGTAGTTCAGCAGCATTTTCGTGCCGATCGGTTTCGTGATCAGGTGCTTTCGTCTGTCTTGCTACCAGACCTCTATTTTATTCCCAGCGATCAGATCAGTAACCAGCAGGAGTTCGGACTTGGCACCTGGCCAGCCGAGATTGCCACCGAGTTTGGCTTGCGTGCCGATGGTCGGCTCGATGGCCAATGGTTTGGCATTCCGATCAATATGGGCAATCAACTGGTGATGTATTATCGTCAAGACTTGGTGAAACCTCAGCGCAGCCTGGAGGCGATCCCGGATAAGCAGCTCGCCTGGCCACAGGATCAAGCGTTTTGGTTTATGCCATTTTTGACGGCTCAGGGTGGTTGGCCATTGCAGGGTGATAAATTTACACTCGATACCCCGCAGATGGAGAGGGCTCTGATCGCATATCAACAGGCGGTGGCCCGCTTCCCGGGCAGTGATTGTGAACTTCTGTGCAATGAACAGGCGTTCATCAGGGGTGAGGTCTCTTATTTGATCGATGGCGATTGGGCCTACCAGATGTTGCACGATGTATTGGGCGATAAGTTGGGCGTCTCAATTCTGCCTACCTTGAATGGTCAGCAAATGTTGCCACTGAGTAGCTCCTACGTTCTGGCGTTCCGTTCGGGCATCAGTCCGGCCAAACGACAGGCTGCGATTGAGCTGGCACGCTTTTTATTGTCTGATGAGAGTCAGAGTTCTTTGTACATCCGCTCCAAGCTCTTTCCGTCGGTCAACCGAGTGGCGCAAAAAATGGCACCAAGCATGACCGAAAACATGAAGACACTGCATCGTCAGCTGGAATTGAGTCGGGCTATGCCCAACGAGCGAAAGATGCTGGTTGTCTGGCTGGTCATGGGCAAGGCGCTGAAGCTGTTTTTAACCGGTGAATATGATGCCAAGGAGGCGGCGCACAGTATGCAGTCGTTGGCTGAGGAAGAGGGATTCCAGCAATGATCCGACTGAGTCGGTTTTTCGTTCTGTTGTTGCTTTGTATGATCATCGCACCTCTGCTGGTGCTGAGTTTCATTCATTATCAGGGGCTTAAACAGTTCGCTACTCAAGCCTTGCTCACGCAACTCAATAGTGAAGTTGCTGTGAGCAAGGAGCGGCTGAATAACGAGTTGCGGGCTATTACAGGAGGGCTTCGTTTGCTAACGGGGCACGAGACCATCATCAAGGGGGTCTCCAGTGTCTACTACGGCAGCCAGGTTCGGGACAGATTTGAGTCATTTAATAACCGCTATGGCCTGGTGTCATCCCTCTATCTGGTGACCCGAGACGGACGGGTTCGTGAAAATTTTGGTGGTCGTATCCGACCGATAGAGAAGAGTAACGAGATCCGGGAACTGTTACGAAATCTGGATCGGGCCTATGAGTCGGGGGTTACCGGCGGCCGGGTCGCAGTCATCGATTCGGCTGAACTTGCTCCCGGCAGTGATAATCGGGCCCTGGTATTCGTCTCCATCGTCAACAGCGTGGTGGTGCGCAATAGCGACTCATTGCAGGGCTTCTTGATTGCCGTGGTTCCCTTTAGCAATATGTTGGAGTTTGCCAACCCGACAGCGGATGACCATACCTCAGTTATCCAGCTGGGGGTTGCACTACCGCCGGATGAACCCGATCAGATCAGCCAGAGCGCACGCCTAGTGATCGGTGAGAAGGACTACTCGCCGAGCGTCAATCTTTATATCAAGGTGAGTCGCTCGCCGGAGAGTATGAGCTCGGCTGTTACTGAGGCAATCCGTCCTTTTATCAGTTATCAGCTGGTGGTCATGCTGGTCATGACGATGCTGTTGGTGCTCTTTTCCCGCCCCATCTTTCGGGCGTTCAATGTCTTGTATGGCATCATTCAACGCATGGAAGCGGGCCAGTTGGTCGAGACAACGACATCACGGATTTGGGAGTTTGCGCATACCGAACGACTTCTGATCGACATGCAGGCCCGTATCCGTCAGCAACTGACCACACTGGAGAGTAACAACCGAGACCTGGCGGCGTTGGCGAGCGAGAAAGATGGTTATCTTCAAGAGCTGACCCAATTGAACCAGAGTCTGGAAGAGAAAGTTCAGGAGCGCACCAATAAACTGGCCTCGATCTTACAGCGAATCGAGATCAGCAACCGTATCTATAACCAGGTGATCCATCTGCGCCAGGAGTTGAGCAGCGAGAGTACCGACTCGGCGGTGCTCAATGCCGTGATCAAGCGGTTACATGCCTGTGAGCTGAATGTCCCCTTCATGCTGGGGTTGAGCGCAAACAATGGCCCTGTGGTCTCTTACCGTCATGCAGACTTCGTGGGTGATCCACTGTTGCCAGCGCAGACTGACGAAACCGATTACCACTTTAGTGATGGTATCTACACCATTCCTCTGCCACCCCCCTTCGGTGGTGGCTGGATCATGTTCCAAACTCCGAATCTGCGCGAAGAAGAGCTCAAGGGGATGCTGTTGTTTGCCCGTGAGCTCAGTAGCTTCTTGGAAAATCGTGCTCTGACGACACGATTGGCATTCTGGGCGAGAACTGACGGCTTGACCGGGCTCGGCAACCGGATCGCATTCGATCAAACCATGGCCGGGCTGGAAACCTCCCTCGACAAGGAGGTCGGACTGTTCCTGATCGACGTCAATGGTCTCAAAGATCTCAATGACACCCGAGGCCATGAGGCCGGGGATGCCTTGCTGCGTACTGTTGCCAGTCGTCTGCGCAATTGCATCAAGGATCTTCCAGGCTCTTTGTATCGGATTGGCGGCGACGAGTTTGTCATTTTGTTGGAAGGGGACGGCGTGGCGTACCATGACGAGTTGTTACAGCGTTTGACGGAGAGCCAGTTCCAGCCGGCAACGCTTGCCGGGCGTGAACACGGAGTCAGCTTTAGTGTTGGTTATGCAGATAGTATGCATACGCCATTCTCGCTGCTCTACAAGCTGGCTGACAAGGCCATGTATCAGCAAAAGCAGGCCTACTATGAACGCAAACGCTCCGGAAACGAGCAAAGGCTTGAGCATTCTCAAGAAAGCGTGTAGTTTTCGCCTCTCAAGAATATTGACGTTAACTGCATAAATCTAAGGGGATATTTCATGCGCATTATTCTGCTCGGCGCTCCGGGTGCTGGTAAGGGTACGCAAGCCCAGTTTTTGATGGATAAGTACGGCATTCCGCAGATCTCCACCGGCGACATGCTGCGGGCCGCTATCAAGGCGGGAACTCCCTTGGGTTTGAAGGCCAAAGAGGTCATGGATCAGGGGCAACTTGTCTCTGATGAGATCATCATTGGTTTGGTCAAGGAGCGCATCGCGCAGGATGACTGTGCCAAGGGCTTCTTGCTGGATGGTTTTCCACGTACCATTCCGCAAGCCGATGCGATGAAGGCTGTCGGTGTCATGGTCGATTTCGTACTGGAATTCGATGTGCCGGACGAAGAGATCGTCAAGCGCATGAGCGGTCGCCGTGTTCATCCGGGCTCAGGTCGCGTCTACCACGTGGTATTCAATCCTCCTAAAGTGGAAGGCAAGGATGATGTCAGCGGTGAAGATCTGGTGATCCGTGCCGACGATGAAGAGACCACGGTTCGTAAGCGCCTGGATATCTA
The DNA here is from genome assembly GCA_018059485.1 of Aeromonadaceae bacterium. Lineage (GTDB taxonomy): Bacteria > Pseudomonadota > Gammaproteobacteria > Enterobacterales > Aeromonadaceae > Pseudaeromonas. Next base: position 15,092 of record JAGOXX010000003.1, read on the forward strand.
CCATCAACAGACCGAGCCCTTGGTGGGTTACTACAAGGCAGAAGCTGCTGCCGGTCGCACCCGCTATGAGCGGCTGGATGGCACTCAAGCCGTAGAGGCCGTGAGCCAGCAGTTGGCCACTTTACTCGGCTAATTCGCGCTTGCGCACAGAGAAGGCGTCCGGAACTGCAGAGGTTCGGGCGCCTTTTTACTTTTTACCGAGGTAAGTAATGTCGCGTCGAGGGATCATCCTGGTGAATTTGGGCACTCCGCATGCGCCTACCGCACGTGGTGTTCGTGATTTTTTATTGCCATTTCTCAGCGATCGACGCGTTGTCGATGTGAGTCGCTGGCTCTGGTGGCCCTTGTTGCATGGCTTGATTTTGCCACTACGTAGTCGGCGGGTTGCCAAGGCCTACGCGCAGATTTGGCAACCGGGTGGCTCTCCACTACTGGTGGTTAGCCGCCAGCAGCAGCAAGCGTTGCAAGCCAGCCTACAGGCCGAAGGACGTGATGAGCCGGTTGAACTGGCGATGAGTTATGGCGAGCCCTCATTGACTCAGGCGTGGCAGCAGTTGAGCCGCCAGGGGGTTACCGAGGTACTGCTGCTGCCGCTGTATCCACACTATTCATCGACGACGACAGCATCCGTTTTCGATGGTTGGTCCCAGGTGATGGCTCGCGAGCATCGGTTGCCCGATATGCACTTTGTCGCGGGATATCATGACCATCCACACTATATCGCGGCCTTGAGCCAGAGCGTGCGACAGCATTGGCAACAGAGCGGGCAGGGGCATCTACTCTTCTCGTTTCATGGCATTCCGCAGCGCTATGCCCAGCGAGGGGATCCCTATGCGTTGCAATGTCAGGCAACGGCCCAGTTGGTGGCGGAGCACCTGGGGCTCAGCTCCGAACAGTGGAGTCTGGCTTTCCAGTCTCGCTTTGGGCGTGAACCCTGGCTGCAACCCTATACCGACGAGACACTCAAACAGTTGGCGCACTCTGGTGTCAAACGGCTGGATGTCATCTGCCCCGGATTTGCGGCCGATTGCCTGGAAACCCTGGAAGAGATAGCCGAAGAGGGAAAACAGACCTTTTTGGCCGCTGGGGGCGAACAGTATCACTACATTGCGGCTCTGAACGCAGAGCCAGCACATATCCAGCTGCTCTCTGCGTTGGTTTCGGCACAATTGCCAAATGTGCACAACAAGGTGGCGGGCGGCTGCTGATGGCAAGGATCAGCAGCCTGGGAGCCATGCTAACACGCTAGCGACGATATTCGTGCCCATAGCTTTGGATCAGCCGCTTGGTGACCTCGTGTTGCGGGTTGGCAAACACACTCTGAGTGGTTCCTGTTTCGACCACGCGCCCCTGATGCATGACGATGACTTTATCGCTGATGTGGCGGACCAGCCCCAGATCGTTGGCCACAATCACATAGGCAATGCCCAGCTCTTCTTGCAGTTTCAGTAGCAGATTGATGATCTGTGAACGGACCGAGAGATCGAGCATCGAGAATGTCTCATCGGCCACTATGATGCGCGGACTCATGATGAGGGCGCGGGCCAGGGCGACCCGCTGTTTCTGCCCAGACGAGATCATCTGCGGGTAGAAGAGAGCATGATCCGGCAACAGCCCCACCATGCGCAGAGTCTCTTGTACCTTGTGAGCCCGCTCTTCCGGCGTCATATCTGTGTTGAGCATCAAGGGGGCTTCCAGGATCCGTCCTATCCGCAGGCGCGGGTTGAGAGACGAGTTGGGATCCTGAAATATCATACGGATCTGTTTACAGCGCTGTTCATAGTCATCGGGCGGCAGGAGATGACCATCAATTTGTATTTCGCCCTCGGTCGGGGCTACCACACCGGCCAGGATCTTGGCCAGGGTGCTCTTGCCTGAACCCGCTTCACCAACCAATGCCAGGGTTTCACCCGGATTCAGCGAAAAACTGACGTGGGCGAGGGCACAGACTGTCTCTTTGCGGAACAGTCCCCGGCGTTCGGTGAAGCTCTTTCCAATATCGATGACGCGCAGCAGTGGCATATCACTCATTTTTAGGCTTCTCCAGATTCAGCGGGAAGTGACAGCTATATTGCTGGTTCTTGAGACGTGTGATCGGGGGAGTCTGGACGCATAGTTTCTGTGCATAGGGACAACGTGGGCCCAGGCGGCACCCGATCGGTAGATGCTGCAGCGGTGGAATCGCCCCCGGCAGTGCCTTGAGCCGCGATTTATGCGGCAGTCGACCACTAAAATCGGGGATCGCATTGAGCAAGGCGTGGGTATAGGGGTGATGGGGGGTTGCCAACAACTGCTCGCGGCTACCGGTTTCGACCATCTGGCCACAGTACATCACGGTAATGCTCTCGGTCAGATTGGCGATGGTCGAGATATCATTGCTGATCAGCAGGATCGTCGTGTTGTTGTTCTGATTCATCCGATCCAGCAGACGCAATAACTGGGCCTGGGTGGTGGATTCCATGGCGCTGATGGGCTCGTCTGCCACCAGTAGCCGCGGTTTGATGGCGATCGCCATCGCGATCATCACTTTTTGACAAACCACTTCCGAGAGCTCATGGGGATAGGCATTCATCACCTTGCGGTGATCCTTGATGCCCACCCGGTGCAACAGAGCAATCGCATGTTTTTTGCGCCAGAAAAACCGTTGCCACCAGGCGCCTTCGAAGACCCGACTCGGGATCACCTCGATCAACTGGGCACCAACAGGCATCGACGGGTCCAGACAGGAGCGAGGTTCCTGAAAGATCATTGCCGTGTCACGGCCTATGAGTTTGCGGCGCTCACGGCTGCTGAGGCTCATCAGGTCGATATCATTGATTCGCATGCGATCGGCACTGATGCGCCAGTTATCCTTGTTCATGCCCATGATCGCCTTGGCAACCAGGCTCTTTCCCGATCCTGACTCGCCGACCAGACCGCGTATTTCCCCTTCGTTTAGCGTCAGGCTGAAGCGATCGACGGCTTTGACACGCCCCTGCGGCGTATCAATTTCGATGGTGAGATTCCGTATGTCGAGCAATGGCATCAATCAATACCCTTCTGAATGGCGCTGCGCAGACCATCACCCACCAGGTTTGTGATCAAGACGCTGAAGATGATGGCAAAGCCCGGCAGTGTCACTGTCCAGGCACCTATGTACATGAGATCCATGCCATCAGCCAGCATGGTGCCCCACTCGGGCGATGGGGATTGGGCTCCGATGCCGAGGAAGCAGATGGCGCTGATATCTAGGATGGCGGTGCACAGCGCTCGTGTCGTTTGAGCAACCACGGTATCGACTATGTTGGGCAGAATGGCCAGGCGCAAGATCCGCAGTGGTGGTGAGCCATCCAGGCGCACTGCCACTATGTACTCTTTCTGCAGTTCGTTGTTCACCGCATGGTAGATAGCCCGGATGAATTGAGGAGTCAGCGACAGGGTCACCGCGAGCACGGCGTTGTCCAGTCCTGGCCCCAATACGGCGACGAGAACTATGGCCAGCAGCAGTGACGGGACCGAAAGCAGGGTATCCAGCATGTGGTGGAGCACACTGGATTTGAGCCCTTGGCTCATGCCGCCCAACACGCCTATGGTGCCACCGCAGAGCATGGCGATCAGGGTGGCTACCACAGCACTGCCAAAGGTCAGGCGGGCGCCGTGAACCAGGCGAGATAGGAGGTCGCGACCCAGATCATCGGTACCGAGAAAGTGGGCTAGCGTACCACTGGTGGTCCAGGATGGGGGAAGCAGCAGGGCGTTGGGATCCTGTTGTTGGGGATCATAGGTGACCATGGATGGTCCGAGAACCACGACCAGCAGCAGGCATAACATGCCCCATAAGGCTGCCATCGCTATCGGATTTTCCTTATAGGCCAACCAAGTCTGGGTGACCGGAGATGGAATGCGGATGTCCGGATAGGTTCTAGCCTTGTTGGCCATAGGATTCCTTCCTCTTAGCAGGATACAGCAGGGTCGAGAGCAACTCGGTCACTATGTTTAATACCAGCAGCAGGCTGGAGATCAGCAACATACTGGCTTGGATGGCAATATAATCGCGGCTCATGATGCTGCTGATCAGCCAGTGGCCAAGCCCGGGCCATTCAAATACCTGCTCGATGACGATGGCTGAGGTGATGATGGCACCAAATTGCAGCGACAATTGCGGCAGTATTGGCGGCAAGGCGTTGCGCAGACCGTGCTTGGTGATGACAGACAGCGGTGACCAGCCGCGGCTGAAGGCTGCCTTGATGTAGTTCTGTTTGAGAACTTCGAGCATGGAGCTGCGAACCAGACGGGTCACCTCGGTCGTTGGCAACAAGGCCAGCGTCAGAGCGGGCAGACACAGATGCTGCAGTGCACTGATGAAGGCTGGCCAGCGATTTGGGCCTGGCATCAACCAGGTATCAACCAGCATGAAACCTGTGGTGGGTTCAACCTCATACAGCAGGTTCAGTTGGCCGGATGAGGGCAATAGCTGAAAGTGCATGGCAAGCAGCATGATTAACAGTTGAGCCAGCCAGTAGACCGGGATTGATGAGCCCAACACGCTAAACCCCATGATGCCAATATCGATGGTTTTTCCCTGATTGAGAGCCGCCAGGGTTCCGAGCAGCACGCCAACGACGATAGCGATTATGGCCGCCGCCAGACAGAGCTCTAGGGTCGCTGGCAGATAGAGCATGATGGTTTCGAGGATCGGTCGCCCTGATTGGCTGGAAATCCCCAAATCGCCGGACAACAGACGTTGCAAGAACTGGATATAACCAACCCAGAGACTCTGATCGCCATCTCCGAGTCGATACTCCAGCCAATAAGCCAACAAACTGAGGATCAGCAGAGTAAAGATCAACAAATTCAGGCGTCGCAAGGTAAAGATCAGCATGATTTAATCTCGATAGGCACGCTTGAAGGAGAGACCTCCCATCGGGGTCAACTCCAGGTTGTGCAGGTCTTTACGACCAGCATAAAGATAGAGTGAGTGAGCCAGCGGGATCAGCGGTATATCCTGATTGATCAACTCCTGCATCTGCTGGTAGGCCGCAATTCGCCGCGCCATGCGGGTGGTGCTGATAGCCTGCTCCAGGAGACGGTTAAACTGAGGTTTGCACCAACCAGAAAAGTTGCCACCGTGGGGTGTGTCCGCTTGGCAGCCCAGTAGTGGTCGGAAAAAACTGTCTGGATCGGCGGTATCGGCACTCCAGCCCATGACCACTGCATCGTGGCGCCCTTCTTGTAGCAGGCTCTGCATCAACGGCCAGCGAAGCTGTACCAGCCGAACCTGAATACCCAGTTTGGCCAGATCACTTTGGATCAGCTGAGCCATCTTCTGACCGTTTGGATTGTAGGCTTGTGCCGAGGGTTGAACCCATAGCGTCATTTCAAAACCAGCCTCGAGTCCGGCCTCTTTCAACAAGGCCTTGGCTGCCAGCGGATCATAGTCATACGCCGTGATATTGGGGTTATGAGCCCAGGAGATAGGCGGCAACAGGGAGCTGGCCCACTCGCCGGTGCCGAAATAGACCGCCTTGAGCAGATTATCTCGATTGATACCCATCGCAATGGCTTGGCGGACTCGCAGATCCGAGAATGGCTTCTTCTTGAGGTTTAGGGTCAAGAAGGTGCTGTTGAGCCCGCTCTCCTCATCCAGAATCAGCTCTGGCTGTTTGCGGATATAGTCGAGTTGGCTGGCGGCCGGATAGGCCATGACCTGACACTCACCGGTCAGCAGTTTAGCCAGACGCTTGGTCGGCCTGGGTGTGTAATCGAATGCGAGTCGCTCGAGTGTGGCTGTTTGATCCCAATAGAGCGGGTTGCGGTGCATGCGGATAAATTCGTTGTTGCGAAACTCCTGCTGCTGAAAGGGACCAGTGCCGACCGCCAATAGATCCAGTTGTTCGGGTTTGCCACTGAGTAACAACAGTTGCGCGTATTCAGCCGAGAGGATCACGGCATAGTCACTGGCCAGAGCGGCCAGGAATGCGGCATTTGGCGCCTTGAGTACAAATTGAACTTGTTGGGGCGAGAGTTTACGGATCTCGCTGATCTGTTGACTGAAGCCACTATTTTCAAAGAAGGGGTAGCGGCCGCCAGAGATATCGTGAAACGGATGATAGGGGAAGCGGATGCGGTTGAAACTGAACAGCACGTCGTCGGCATTGAACTCCCGAGATGGCGTAAACCAGTCGACCCGGTGAAATTGCACCCCTTTGCGCAGGGTGAAGGTATAGGTCAGTCCATCGGGGCTGATGGTCCACTCGCTAGCCAAGGCTCCTTCGAGTCGTTGGCTGAGTGGGTTGACGGTTAGCAGCCGATCATAGATCTGATGGGAGAGGGAAGAGCCTAGCGTCCCGGAACCATACAGCTGAGGGTTCATGCTGGAGGGGGCGCTTTCCACGCAGTAGACCACCCCATTTTGCTGTCGAGAAGTGTCCTGATTACAACCGGCGAGGAGCAGACACAGGCTGCACCCCCATAGGAGGGACCCATATTTCACAAGTCCAAGTGCTCTTATCATTGATTCATCCCATCTGAAGCTGGTCGCGCGGAAATTCCGTATTTGCGCAATAGACCGCGAAGCTGATCGTAACTTAAGCCAAGAGATTGTGCAGCTAATCTCTGGTTGAAGTGTTGCTGGTGCAGTGCTTGATGCAATAGTGCCTGCTCATAGCGGGCCAGGTGTTGTTTCCACTCCAGCGGCAGTCGCGGAACGACGGTGGCGCCTACCTCGTCAGCCTGTGGGCTGCGCCATGGTGAGGCGAACGGGTCAAGTACCAGGCTGGCCAGTGGTTGTTCGGGCTCGGCTTGTCGGTAGAGGCTACGTTCGATGACGTTGCGCAATTCACGCACGTTGCCGGGCCAGGCGTGGGCCAGCAGTTGGGCCTCGGTTTCGGCGGTGAACCCGGCAAAGCTGGGTAGCCCCAACTCCTGACTTAGCTGTTGGGCAAAATGGTGACCGAGCAGCAGTATGTCGTCACGCCGGGCCCGTAGTGGTGGTAGTGTGATAACATCAAACGCCAGGCGGTCGAGCAGATCGGCCCGAAATTGACCAGCCTCAGCCAGTGCCGGGAGGTCGGCGTGGGTGGCACACACCAGGCGGACATCGACGCGCAATGATTGCTGACCACCGACACGCTCGAAATCACCATATTCGATGACCCGCAGCAGTTTCTCTTGCAGACGAGGGCTCATGGTGGCCACTTCATCCAAAAACAGGGTCCCGCCATCGGCGCGCTCAAAACGACCCTGATGGCGCTTCTGGGCACCGGTAAACGAACCGGCCTCGTGACCAAATAATTCGGTTTCCAGCAGGGTTTCACTCAGTGCCGCACAATTGATTGAGATGAAGGGTTGTTGCCAGCGGGAAGAGAGATAGTGCAGTCGGTGAGCGAACAGCTCTTTGCCAGTGCCCCGCTCGCCAATCAGCAGCACAGGACGAGGGATTTGCGCCAGCCGGGATACTTGTTCCAGCACCTCTAGGAAGGCGTTTGATTCGCCGAGCAATCGTTCACTGTTCATGAATTCACCTGGTTAAATTCACCAACTATTGGCGATTCTAATCATAGTTGGTGTGTGGCTATCCGGGGCGGTTAGATTCTATCTTTTTATAATCAATGAGTTAATTAAATATCACTGATTGGCCTGACTTTTGCGTTATCTGTAGCAAGCCTGGCAATCTTGACTCCCCAGACGGGACATTGCCTTGACCGCTGACCTGCTATCGGAGGAAAACATCATGGGTATTTTTTCGCGACTCACCGACATCGTGAATGCCAATCTCAACAGCTTGCTGGATAAGGCCGAAGATCCGCCAAAGATGGTTCGCTTGATCATCCAGGAGATGGAGGAGGGGTTGGTGCGGGAGCGGGCCAACCTGGCTCGCTATTTGGCTGATAAGAAAGAGTTGGCTCGGCAGCAGGGGCGCTATCAGGCACAGTTAGAGGATTGGCAAACCAAGGCTGAACTGGCGTTGCTCAAGGGGCGGGATGATCTGGCGCGTGCCGCATTGATTGAGAAGGGAAAACAGCAAAGCCTGGTCGACGCACTCGGTCAAGAGTTCAGCGCCGTCGAGGAGGGGATCGCCAAGCTGACGACCGAGATTGAGCAGCTAGAAGCCAAGCTCGTGGATGCGCGGGCTCGACAAAAAGCCATGTCGCTGCGTTCGGCTGCGGCCCAGAGCCGATTAAATGTTCAACACCATGGGCAGCGGGCGACTCCTCATGCCATCATGGAAAAGTTCGATCGGATGGAGCGCAAGATCGAGGAGATGGAGAGCAAGGCTGATGTCTACAATCCCAACCCCAATTTGCAACAGCAGTTTGCCGAGTTGGCGGCGGATGATGCTATCTCTCGTGAGCTTGCGGCAATGAAGGCCAAGTTACAGCAGAACTCGAGTCAGGAGGGGTGAGATGAGCATCATCTGGATTGTCTTTGTGGTGCCTGCGATCCTGTTTGTGGTTTTTGTGGCCCCGATCTGGCTGGTGCTGCATTACCGCAGCAACCGCCAACTGGGAGCCGGGCTCAACGAGCAGGAGATGGCGCGGCTGACGGCTCTGGTCTCTCAGGCTGACATGTTGCAGCAGCGGGTTCACACCCTGGAGCGGTTGCTGGATGTCGAGAGTCCGAACTGGCGCGCAGAGGATCCATCCTCGGGGAGGTCACATGAGTAATCGCCTCTATCGTGATCCGCGCCGCGGGGCCCTAGGAGGGGTCTGCTCTGGATTGGCTGACTATTTGGGGGTGGAGGTCTGGGTAGTGCGGCTGGTGGCGGTAACGGCGCTGATCTTCGCCTCGTTTCTCACCATACTGCTCTATCTGGCGGCGTGGGCCATGCTCGACAAGAAGCCTGCGTCTGCACCTGAGAGTGGCTTCGGTCGCTCGCCGCTCAAGCAGCATGGTTGGCAGCAGGGGCTAATGCCGGGGCAGGCGCTGTCGCGTGTTACTAATCAGTTGGCGGATCTGGAAAAGCGACTGCAAGCCATGGAGCGCTGCGTGACATCCAGAGAGTATCAAAGGCGCCATGACTGGAAGCGGACGGAATGACACTACTCGATAAGATTTCCTGGCCCCAGTGGCAGGAAAAGGCCGATACCCTGGTCAACCGAACTCTGGATCGCCATGTGCGGTTGGCGGTGACCGGGTTGTCCCGCAGTGGCAAGACGGCGTTTATCACGGCGTTGGTACAGCAGTTGGAGCAGGCGGGATTTTCATCGCGGTTGCCCCATTGGCAGGTGCAACAGTCGGGGCGCCTGCTCGGTGTGCAGCGGGTGCCCCAACTCAACCATCACATCCCGACGTTTCCTTATGCTGAAGGGCTGGCGGCTCTGCAGGCGGATCCACCGCGCTGGCCGGAGCCGACCCGCACCGTCAGCGAGATCCGACTGGAGTTGCGGTTTCGTACTCAGCATCCGCTGCTAAGGCATTTAAAGCGCGATGCCAGTTCGCTATTTCTGGATATCGTCGACTATCCGGGGGAGTGGCTGCTGGATCTGCCGCTGTTGCAGATGAGCTATCAGCAGTGGAGTGAGCAGGTTCGGGCCCAACTGACGGATCCGCAACTGGAGCTGGCGGCCCGGGAGTGGCTGGCCCTGGGGGCCGAGCTGTCGTTGACGGCTCCCTGTGATGATGAGGCGTTGCGTTCCGTTGCAGCCAGCTATACCCGTTGGCTGCATCACTGCCGGTCGCAACTGGGGTTATCGCTGATCCAGCCCGGGCGCTTTGTTCTACCGGGTGAATATGCAGGGGCTCCCATGCTGCAATTTGTTCCCTGGGTCTGGGGGCCGCTGGCGGATCAGGCGGCGCCGGGATCCTTGCAGGCCATGCTCGAGGAGCGGTTCGCCTACTACAAACAGCACCTGGTTCAGGGCTTCTATCAGCAGCACTTTGCCTCATTCGATCGGCAGATCGTCCTGGTCGATTGCCTGCAGCCGCTACAGGCCGGTGAGGCGGCTTTTCGCGATCTGGAGCAGACCCTGGCCCTGTTGATGCGCAGTTTTCACTATGGGCAGAGCAACTGGCTGCGCCGACTGTTTGCCCCCCGCATCGACAAATTGTTATTCGCCGCCAGCAAGGCGGATCATGTGACTCCGGATCAGCATGCCAACCTGCAACATCTGCTGCGCCACCTGGTGCATGGAGCCTATGGCATTGCGCGTTTTGAAGGAATCGCCGTTGAGTGCTTGCCGCTGGCCTCGGTGAGAGCGAGTGACTATCGTCAGGTGCCCCATGAGGGACGCCTGCTCAATGCCCTGTCCGGAATCACGCTGGCCGGTGAGGCAGTGCACCTGTTCCCGGGCGAGGTGCCCGCAACACCACCATCGGCCAGTTATTGGCAGCAGACGGATCGCTTCGGTTTTGTCGCCTTGCGTCCACCCCAGTGGACACCGGGTACATTCATGCCTCATCTGCGGCTGGATCAGGTCTTGGAGTTTCTGTTGGGAGACAAGCTGCAATGAGTGAACTGCAGAATAACCAGGGCCCCCAGGGTCGCATCGATCTGCCGTTACCCCGCCAGGAAGAGGCGGCCAGATTGCAGGGGCCGATTGTGCTGGATGCCGATGATCTGGCCGCAAGCCAACCCTGGAGTGAACCGCCCGGTGACGCCGACAGCGTGGTGCACCGTGCGTTAGGTCAGCGCCGCATCGGGCTACTGGGTTGGGGGTTGGCCGGTGTGGGACTATTGTCCGTCGTCGAACTGGGACTCTTCGTCTGGCATTCCCTGGCCGACTCCTGGTTGTGGGGCGGCTTGTGGTGTGCAGCTTTGGGCGCTTTGGGGTTGGGGGTGTTGCGTATTCTCGGGCGAGAGTTCATGGAGCTGCGACTATTGAAGCGGCGCCAGGACACCCAGAGCCGAGCGCAAGAGTTGGTGCTGGATGATGTGCCGGATGGAGCTCGGGCTTTTTGCTCTCAGCTGGCGGTTGATACCCGAGCCGAATGCACCCAAGGTTATGCAACCTGGCAGCAGCAATGCGAGTCTCATTACTCATCGCGTGAGCAGTTGCAGCTCTACAGCCGCCTGGTGTTGAGTGAGCAAGACAAGCATGCTCGTGCCAGCGTCATGCGCTGGAGTGGTGAGGCGGCAGTGCTGGTGACCATAAGCCCGTTGGCGTCGGTCGATATGCTGCTGATCCTCTGGCGTAGCCTGAAGATGATCGATGAGGTGGCGGCTTGTTATGGCATTCGCCTGGGCTACTGGAGTCGCATTCGCCTGTTACGGATGATCGGCCAGCATATGCTCTATGCCGGAGCGGCCGAGCTTATCACCGATGTCGGTCTGGACTGGCTGGGGGCCGAACTGTCGGCCCGGCTGTCGGCGCGACTGGCTCAAGGCGTCGGTGCCGGTCTGCTGACGGTTCGTCTTGGCTTGCAAACCATGCAGGTTTGTCGCCCGATCGCCTTTACCCAGAATGAAAAACCTCGTCTAGGGCAGTTTCGGGCCGAGCTTGTGTCCATGCTGACCAGTAAACTGGGCTCGGTGCTCACGGGCGGCAATCGCGCCAAGAATTCGCCTCAGGAGCAAGAGGCTGTCTCAACCGCCAGTCAACAAGGCCCCATGGAATAGTTATGTTTGATACCCCGCAAGACGATATTCGTATCATTGGCCACCGTGGTGCCGCTGCGGTCGCGCCGGAAAACACGCTAGCCTCTTTTCGTGCCGCAGCGGCCTTGGGGGTTCGCTGGGTTGAGATGGACGTATCACAGCTGGCAGATGGCACTGCTGTGATCTTTCATGATGATGAGCTGGATCGCTGCACCAATGGCTCGGGCCTTCTCGCCCAATCTAGCTGGGCACAGGTGCGGCAGTTAGACGCTGGATCCTGGTTCTCTGCTCAGTTCAGTACCGAGCGTGTTTCGACCTTAAGCGAGGCGCTGGCCGAGATCCAGCGACTTGGACTCGGGTTAAACCTGGAAATCAAACACGAAGGGGCTGGGCTCGAGCCGTTTGTGGATCTGGTATTGACGACACTCGCGCGGGAGTGGCGGGATAACGATCGCCTATTGTTGTCGAGTTTTAATCATCAGGCGCTGCGACTCTGCCAGGCTCAGGCACCTCATCTGCACCGTGGACAGCTCTATGAGTCGGTGCCAGCCAACTGGCTACAAGAGCTTGAGAATATCTCGGCGTATAGTCTTCACTGTGACTATCTGGCGCTCGACCAGGCTCTGGCAACGGCGATCAAGGCGGCGGGCTACCGACTCTTTTGTTACACGGTTAACGACCCCTTGAGTGTGGCGTATCACTGGGGGTGGGGTATGGATGGGGTCTTTACCGACGATCCGGCTTGCTTCATTGGCTCGCCAGCATAGAGCCGTGCGTTAACTTCCTCACAATAAAAGGGTTCTTGGGCCCCCTGTCCAAAAAATTGCACTAATCTGAGGTGAATAGTGGGAGTCGGAGTGGCCCAATGCCAAGAGCAAACTCTTGGCGGCACCAGCCACCTAATTACAGATGTAACCGTCGGCATTGCGCCTTGCGAGGATTGCTCTATGAGTGATGATCTGCTCTTCATTGATGATGAACCTGTCGTAGGTTCTCCCCAGGCTCTGGCTAGTTGGCAGGTGATGATAGTCGATGATGAGCCTGCGGTGCATGAGGTCACCCGGCTGGTTATGTCTGGATTCACCTTCGATGGCAAGGGGCTCTCGTTTATTGATTGCTACAGTGCTGGCGAAGCCGTGGCCGTGTTGGCGGCGCGCAAAGATATTGCGCTGATTTTGCTGGATGTGGTGATGGAGACAGATACCGCAGGTCTCGAGTTGGCTCGCTACATTCGTGAAGATTTGCATAACAGCAATGTGCGGATCGTGTTACGGACTGGCCAACCCGGCCAGGCGCCGGAAGAGCAAGTGATCAAAACGTATGACATCAATGATTACAAAGAAAAAACCGACCTGACCCACGGCAAGTTGGTCACGGTTTTCTACGCCTCACTACGGGCCTATCGCGATATCATGCGATTGGAGCAGGCTCGCACCGGATTGCGACGGGCCATTGAAGCGATCACCGAAGTTTATGATTCCCATAATCTGCGGCGATTTGCATCGGCTGTCCTAGAACAAGTCAATTTCCTGCTGAATCTCAACGGTGATGGTTTATGTGCCAGCCGGGTTTCAGCCTATGCCGCCTCATCCGAGGATGGCCGACTCAAGGTTTTGGCGGCCACTGAGGCCTATTCCAAGCTGCATATCGATGAGGATACCGACAATCTGCCCACCGAGGTGCGTGACGCTCTGCACAATGCATTGCGTGATCGCCGCAGCCAATTCGGAGCTCACTTCTTCACCTGCTATTACCACAGTAAGGCGGGAGCCGAGACCGTGGTTTACATGTCATTTGTCGATTCCATCAATGCGGATGCCCGAGAGCTGCTGGAGATTTTCACAGCCAACGTGGCGATCACCTATGAGAGTCTGCTGCTGCGCGAAGAGATAGAGGAAACTCAGAAGTCGACCATCTTTATCTTGGGTGAGGCGGTTGAAAAACGCTCGAAAGAGACAGGCGCTCACGTCAAACGGGTCGGTGAAATTGCCGCCTTGCTTGGCCAGCTCTCGGGAATGCAGGAGCCCGATATCGAGTTTATCCGTCAGGCTGCACCGCTTCATGATGTGGGCAAGATCGGGATCCCGGATAAGGTACTGAATAAACCCGGCAAGTTGGAGCCTGACGAGTGGGCTTTGATGCAAACCCATTCGCGCATTGGCTACGAGTTGTTGAGTAAGTCAGACAAGCGGGTCTTGCAGCTGGGGGCGACCATAGCCCATGAACACCACGAAAGCTGGGATGGTACCGGCTATCCTCGAGGCCTGAAGGGGGAGGAGATCCATCTGGCAGGCCGCATTGTTGCGATTGCCGATGTGCTGGATGCCCTGGTGAGCCCCCGTTGTTACAAGATTGCCTGGAAGTTTAGTGATGCCGTCGATTACATCCGGCAGGGGGCGGGGCGGAACTTTGATCCCACTCTGGTTAATTTGTTTTTGACGAATCTGCCCTCCATCGAGGAGATTTATCGCAAATACCCGGATCATGGCTAGCCGATGAGGCTATTTGTGCAATGAGCCGGGTCTGAGCCCGGCTCATTGCTATGTTGTGGATCAAGGGGCTCGGTTCCAAGGATAGTGGTTGTGGTATACATGGTATTGATCTGACTTTAGTATCAATGGGTTGCTCATGGATGGGGGTATGGATGCGGCAACTACTATTGGCCTTGATTTTAGGCTTAGTGACAATAACCAATGTGTGGAGCAGTGAGCGAGAGCTAGTGGTGGCCTTCAGTGAGGCCGAGCCTTGGAAGATTAACGACCCCAACCATAAATACACCGGAATTGACATGGAGATCTTGCAGCGACTGGCCGATGCCAACGGGCTGCAGTTATTGGTGAAAGCCGCGCCTCTGGCTCGTTGCCTGGCGATGATCAAATCCGGCGATGCCGACATCATCACCAACCTGTTGCGGACCCGGGAGCGTGAGCACTTTATCCGTTATCTGGAGGCTCCCTATCAGACCCATAGCACCAAAGTATTCTATCTGCGCTCCGAGGATCCCCGGCAAGTCGTGAGCTATGAACAGCTCTACGGCCTGGATATCGGTGTGAAACGTGGTGCTAGATATGGCGCTCGATTCGATGAAGACGGCAAGCTGCACAAACAGGCGGTGGCCTCGCATGTGCTCAATTTCAAGAAGTTGGCGGCAGGGCGTCTCGATCTGGTCATTAGCACCGAGAGTGAAGGGGATTATCTGATCAAGGATTACGGCTGGCAGGGGCAGTTCAAGAAGGCTGCTTTGCGTTTCGATTTGCCAACCAATGTCTATTTTGGTCTATCGAAGCACTCCTCGTTACTCACTCTGGCGCCGACGTTGGAGAGTCAATTACAGCAACTTATCCGTGACGGTGAGGTTGAGCGCATCATTGGTCGTTACCAATGAAACAGCCCTCGATTGAGGGCTGTGTGCATCGGCTTGGTGCGAAGTTATTCGTCAACTTCGGCGAGATCCTTGGCGAGCTCTAGAGGATCAACTTCCAGACCATCCAGATCGTCATTCCAGTTCGTACCGATCAGTACGCCATCTTCTCCCAGATCATTGACCCACTCTTCGAAGAAGGTTTCCAGATCGATGGCGACCGGCGTGTAATCGGCCCACTCTTCGACGCAATGAGTGCGGGCGGCTTCTTCGCTGGACCACAGGGGCAGCACATCCGTTTCTGCAAATTCATTTGAGTCGCACACAACCCAATCTTCGCCAAATTGCAGACCCCACAGAACCCCGGTTTCACGGGCTTGGGTCAGGAGAAGGTCGTAGTTGGCGTTCAGATCGGTGGTCAGTTGGCTCATTGTGGTATCCATGGTGGAAAATGACGACTAGATCCTGAAGCAAAAAGCTCTGAGGCACAAGCCCGCCTGGCGAAATAGGCGACAACTTCAGGCGGCGGGTTTCCCGCTGGCGGATCACGCATAGAGCAAGATGGCGCTTGGTGCGGCCATGGGTGGCGTTTGCTACCTATATTGAAGCCATAGCCCTGTAGCGGCTTGTGTCAGATCACAGCCTCATGGCAAGAGACAGGTCCAAACGTCTATTTCGGGTTATCGTTAGAACGGTATGAGACAAGATCCGGGTCATCCGTGATCGCTGACTCATTGTCCAGCATGGGGGTAGGCCATGAGTATCGCCGTGATTTCCCGCAGCCAATTCTGTAGGTTGCTGCTTTGTCTGATTCTCGTCATCGTGAACGGATCGGCGCAGGGCAGGACTATGCTATTTGCGGCTATGGATGATTGGCCGCCGTTCATCATCAATACGAACTCCGTCAGTTCGGATTCAGGTTTTGATGGGATCGATCGTGAATTGCTGCAGGAGATGTCCGCGAGAACCGGCATACAAATCTACCTGCTGCGCTATCCGTTTGCCCGGGCCCTGCGGGATATGCAAGCAGGGCGCGTGGATCTGATCACCAGCCTGGCCAAAACACCCGCTCGTCAGCAGTACATTGGATACCTAACGACCCCCTATTATCGTTGCCACCCGGCCTTCTATGGCTTGCCAGCTACGGCCAAGCAGGTTCGAACGTATGAGGACTTGCAGGGAAAAATCATCGGTTATGTGTATGGCTCTGCGTACTTCGAACCATTCGACAGCGATGCCACGCTGACTAAGAATGGGGTTTTAAATGAGAGCCAGTTGCCGGGTAAATTACTTAAACGGCGCAATCATCTATTTGTCGGTACCGATTGCCAGGTTGATTATGCTCTGCATGAGAT
>JAGOXX010000168.1 GCA_018059485.1 Aeromonadaceae bacterium
TGGCCGGCATGGTTTTTTCTCTGCTCAAGGGGCTGGATTGGGAAGAGGCTCTGCTGCTGGGGGCCCTACTTGTGGCCATGTGGCCCTGCCAATCCCTGTTCTATCGACGAGGCTCCTTGATCCATGCACCCTTCACCCTCGGCTGGTCTCTGGCATTCGGTGCTGTCCTGTTGGGGATGTTCTGGTTGTTGCTCCTTTCTTTCCGTCAGGTTGATTACAGTCATGAGCTCTGGTGGTTGTTTTCACCGGAAGCCATGGCCTCGCGCGGGCTTAGGGCGCTGGGCTGTGTGGTGGGGGTGATCGTGGTGGCCGGGTTTGCCTATCTGTTGCGCCCTATGCGACTGGAGCCTGGGCAACCCTCCGACGAGGAGTTAGCAAAAGCCAAGGCTCTGGTGGATCTGGCTCCGGATAGCCATGGTCACCTGGCACAATTAGGCGATAAATCACTGCTGTTCCACCCCTCCGAACAGGCGTTCCTGATGTATGCCATTGAGGGCTCCAGTTGGGTGGTTATGGGGGACCCCATCGGTGACGAGGATTGCTTTGCCGAGCTGCTCTGGCAGTTCCGCGAGTTGTGTGATTATCACGACGGCAACCCGGTGTTTTATCAGGTCAGGCCGCATCATCTGCCGGATTATCTCGAACTGGGATTAACCCCATTCAAGCTGGGCGAAGAGGCCATGGTTGATTTGCGGGACTTCTCGCTCAGTAGCAGTCAATGGCGCAGTTTGCGCCAGAGTCATGCCAAGGCTCTGCGTTCCGGGCTCTCGTTTGAGGTGATTCCGTCCGAGGCCGTAAAGGGCTGGTTGCCGCAGTTGAAAGCCATCTCGGATGCCTGGCTAGAGAACAAGCAGGGGCGGGAGAAGGGGTTTTCCGTCGGGAGCTTCGATGTTGATTATCTCTGCGGGGGGCCGATAGCGCTGGTGCGTCATGATCAGAGGCTGGTTGGCTTTGCTAATCTCTGGACCAGCAACAGTCGGCAGGAGTTATCCGTCGATCTGATGCGTTATGACCCCGAGTTGACATCGGGCGGAGTGATGGACTTCTTGTTCACCGAGCTGTTGGCGTGGGGGCAAGCCCAGGGCTATCGCAGTTTCAATCTGGGGATGGCTCCCATGTCTGGTTTTGCCAACCATCCTCTGGCCCCCTTCTGGGGCAAGCTGGGTAAGGTGCTGTATGTGCGAGGAAACCGCTTCTATAACTTCCAGGGGCTGCGACGGTACAAGGAAAAGTTTAATCCGGAGTGGCAACCCCGCTATCTTCTGTGCCCAAGCGGTATGGCTCTGCCGCGGATATTGACCAACCTCGTCACCCTGATTAGCCGGGGTCCTTTTGGGGTATTGCACAAATAGGAGTGCAAGATGCGATTCTTGATCGGATTGTGCGGCTGCTTGCTGGCGATGCCTCTTCTGGCTGGAACCATGGAGGATCAACTGGGCGTGACGCCGTTGGCAGCGGTAGAAAACGAGGCTCCGGTGATCATTTTCATCAGTGGTGATGGTGGTTGGGTCAAGCTGGATAAAGCGGTGGGCTCCCAGCTTCAGCAGCAAGGATTTCCGGTCATTGGCTGGAGTTCCCTGACCTATTACTGGAAGAAAAAGAGTCCGCAGCAGGTAACGACCGATCTACAGCGGATCCTCGATCTGTATTTGCCTCGCTGGCATCGTCAACGCTGGGCTCTGGTGGGTTACTCGTTCGGTGCTGAGATAGTGCCATTTGTGATCAATCGGCTGCCGAGTCGCTATCGGCAGCAACTCGTCGGGGGCGTCATGCTATCCCCGTCGACCTCTTCGGATTTTGAGATCCATATCAGTGACCTGCTCAGTAGCAATAGCCAGGGGCGTTATCTGACGGCCCCTGAGGTGGCCCGGATCCGGGATATTCCGTTGCTCTGTGTCGATGGTCAGGATGAGCCGACGACGGCTCAGCTCTGTCCGCAATTAAAGCAGGATAATGTCACGACGCTCCAGCTTCCCGGGGGGCACCACTACAATGATGACTACGCCCGCCTCGCTGAGTTGATCCAGCACCATTTCCTGCCACCCCATTGAACCAGTTGTCACGCTTTGTCACAAAACAACCGATGGCCGACATAGTTATGCGACACCCTTTGGTTATGCTCTCCTCGTACCCACTTAAGGAGTCGCATATCATGAACAAGTTGATGACCAAGACGCTGATCCTCTCTTCCCTGTTGTCGCTGGCGACCTGGGCCCAAGCTGCTGATGAGACGGCCTCTGCCGCAACCTCAACTCTGCAGCCTCAGCACCCGAAAGTCCTCTTTACCCAGGCGGACAAAGATGGTGATGGCAAGCTCAATAGCACCGAATTTGCCGATTTCCGGGCATTGCAAGATGCCCAAATGGCCAAACGCCGGGCGGAACGCCCCGACTTTGCCGCTCTGGATAAAAATGGCGATGGCCTGGTGAGTCAGGATGAGATGCGTGCAAACATGAAGGCTCGCCATGCCGATTGCAAAGGGCGGGGAGGCGATGGCAACGGCAAGCATGGGCAACACTTCGCCCAGAGCGATGCCGATAAGAGTGGCACCCTGAGCGAGGCTGAATATCAGCAGATGCTGAAGCAGCGCCAAGCATTCCAGGCTCGCATGAATGCAACCACGCCAGATTTCAAGACGCTGGATACCAACAACGATGGCCAGCTCAGTCATGAGGAGCTGCGTGCCGGAATGGCCAAGCGCATCAAACAGATGGAATCCCCGGCAAACGAGTAACTTTCGCTCTGGCGAACAACAAGGCCCGCAGACTGCGGGCCTTTTCATGTGTTCGCTACGGCTGAGGGGTTAGCCATTGGGGGTTAGCCGCTGCAACAAGAACAGCCCCAGATCCCGATCCTCCCCCTGAATATGGTTGAGCAGCCATTCCCGCAATGTCTCTGTGATGGCGGTATCGAGCGGCAGCTCTCCCCCCCGAAATCGCTGATTCAGCTCATAAGCCTGTTGGCTGAGCAGGGCGTGTTGCGCCTGATGGCGAGCCAGATGTGGATAGTCCAGCTGTCGCATCAACCTCTCTTCGGTAGCGAAGTGGCCCATGGTGTAGTTACACAACTGCTCCAACTGGGTAGAAAACTGTGTTCTTTGGGCCGGCTCGGCGATGCAGTCGTGCAGGCGATTGATCATGGCGATCATTTCCTGATGTTGCTCATCAATGATCTCGTGATTGATCGCTAACTGATTACTCCACTCGATGAGAGGTGACATGGGGGCTCCCCTTTTGCCTGTTCTACTTCCGTTGAGTATGGCAACAGTTCGGCCTAGGGGGCTAGTCACGGATTATGTTCCGGTGATTTTGTTAACGCATCCAGTGATTGAGCAGCGAACTGATGGTTGGGATCGCGAGTGCCAGGTTGTCTGCTCGCCAGCG
>JAGOXX010000169.1 GCA_018059485.1 Aeromonadaceae bacterium
GGCAACTGGCCAAGGTCATCGACTTCATCTCCTGGGACAGCTATCCGCTGTGGCACAACGCCGCCGATGATTGCACCCTGGGCTCCTATACCGCCATGTATCACGACCTGATGCGGACGCTGAAGGGTGGCAAGCCCTTCTTCCTGATGGAGTCCACGCCGAGCCTGACCAACTGGCAGCCCATCAGCAAGTTGAAGAAACCGGGGATGCATATTCTCTCCTCGCTGCAGGCTGTGGCTCATGGCTCCGATTCGGTGCAGTACTTCCAGTGGCGCAAGAGCCGCGGCTCGGTGGAGAAGTTCCACGGCGCCGTGGTCGATCACGTCGGCCACATCAATACCCGAGTCGGCCGTGAAGTCGAGGCGCTGGGCAAGACCCTGAGCCAACTGGATGCCGTGGTCGGCAGCCGGGTTGAGGCTGACGTGGCCATCATTTTCGATTGGGAGAGCCGTTGGGCCATGGACAACGCCCAGGGGCCGCGCAATGCCGGTCTCTTCTACGAGAAGACGGTGGCCGAACACTACCGTCCTTTCTGGGAGCAGGGGATTGCGGTCGATGTGATCAACGCCGACTGCGATCTCAGCCGTTACAAGCTGGTGATTGCCCCCATGCTCTACATGGTGCGTGAGGGTTTTGCCGAGCGGGTCGATGCCTTCGTGCAGGCCGGTGGCAACTTTGTCGCCAGCTACTGGACCGGCATCGTCAACGAGAGTGATCTCTGCCACCTGGGTGGCTTCCCGGGGCCGCTGCGGCCGACGCTCGGCATCTGGGCCGAGGAGATCGACGGCCTCTACGACCACGAAACCAACAGCGTCAGCGGCATCGACGGCAATGATCTGGGGCTGACCGGACCGTATCAGGTGACTCATCTGTGCGAACGGATCCAGCTCGAAGGCGCCACCGCACTGGCCACCTACGGCAGCGACTTCTATGCCGGCGAGCCCGCGGTGACCGTGCATGAGCGCGGTGAGGGGCAGGCCTTCTATGTGGCTTCGCGCAACGATCTGGACTTCCAGCGCGACTTCTTCGGCCGCCTGGCCGCGGATCTGCAGTTGCCGCGCGCCCTGCCGACCGAGCTGCCCGTGGGGATCACGGCCAGCCGACGTACCGATGGGGTTCAGGAGTTTATCTTCGTGCAGAACTACACGGGCAACCCGGGTTATCTGCAGTTGCCGGATGGCTATCAGGAGATGACGACGGGTGAAGCGCTCAGCGGACAGCTGATGCTCCCGGCCTACGGCTGCCGAGTGCTCTGTCGTTCTCTGGCTTAATGGACAAGCCCGCTCCGGAGTAATGCTTGTCAGTTAATAGGTTCGGGAGAGACAACCTCTCTCGCCAACTCGCCGTAGACCCTTCCATGGGGGCTCGATGGCGGCATCCCTGCCGCCAACGGTTGGCTCAAAAGGCTATCTCTCCTTCGCTAACTGACTGGTATTGCCCGCTCCGGCGGGCTTTTTTATCGCGCCGATGGGCGAAAGCAATAGTGACAACAAAGGAGATGTACATGGTCAAAATGCCCGATTTCAAGCGTCTGTTTTCGTTTGCACTGGGGGGCGATGTGGAGGGCGATGTCACCATGTCGGCGGAAGAACAAAATAATATCCTGGCCTTGGTGGCGGCACTGGGCGGCCGGGAAAATATCTTCAGTTTTGATGCCTGTTTGACTCGCCTGCGGGTTGAGGTCAAGGCATTAGGCTTGGTCAACAATGCCAAACTGCAGCAACTCGGTGCCATCGGTGTGGTTATCGTCGGTCACGAGGTACAGGCGATCTTTGGTACCCGCTCCGACAATCTGCGCCGCGACCTGGAGACCTGGTTTGAATTGGGTGAAGTGGATCACTAATTTGATGTAATCGGTTTCCCTTGGTGGTGCGATGGCACTATAGTCAGCCATGGAAGCACTTTGTTATCCCGCTGATTCGCGATGTGAAGCTCAACGCCTCACATCGCTTTTTTTTGCTTATTTTGCAATGAAACCGTTACCTTTTCGTGTTTAATCCCACTTCATGTGTCAGCTCTGAGCTTTCGGATTGTCGTGGAGCGGTGAAAAGAATAAGTGTAATCGCTATCACTGTTTTGGTTTCTCGTTGCTGATATCTTCGCCTTGAATCGAGCTCACTGCGTTGAGTGGCTTCTGAATAGATGAAAGGATGGCGGATTATGATGATCAATCGGGGACGACCACGGGCCTGGGCCCACTGGGTTGGCGTGTTGCTCTGTACTGGCTTGTTACTGGGTGGTTGTGGTGGTGGTGGCAGCGGCAGCAGCAGTAATGATGACTCGACCGATGATGACTCATCCAGCAGTGCAGTGGCGGTGCGTGGCGTCGATATCTCGATGCTTGAGACGGTAGAGGATGCAGGCGGTACCTTCCAGCTCAACGGTACCAGTCAGGATCTGTTGCCTCTGCTCAAGTCGCAAGGAGTAAACCTGGTACGCCTGCGTCTGTGGGTCGATCCCAAATCAACCAGCAACGAAGTTTACGGTGGCGGTGATTCGGATTTGGCACGCGTCATCCGACTGGCTAAAAGAGCCAAGGCCCAGAATATGGCCTTCATGCTCGATCTGCACTACAGCGACTTCTGGACCGATCCGGGCAAGCAGTTCAAACCCAAGGCCTGGGCGGCGTTGTCCACCGACGAGCTGGTGGCTCAGGTGCAAAGTTATACCCAGGATGTGATCGGCCAGCTGATTACCGCCGGGGTCGCCCCAGATTATGTGCAGATTGGTAACGAGTTGAACTCCGGCATGCTGTGGCCAACTGGCAAAAACTGGGCAGCCAATGGCGAAACCGTGGGGGGCTTTGATGTGCTCGCCCGCCTGCTGAGCGCTGGTGTGACGGGGTTGCGGGCTGCCGAAACCGCAGGCGGTGTGACGACTCCTGCCAAGACCATACTGCATCTGGCTGAGGGGGGGAATAACAGCAAATTCCGTTGGTGGTTCGATGAGATCACCAAGCGGAAGGTCTCCTTCGACATCATAGGTATCTCCTATTACCCCTACTGGCATGGCACCCTGGCGGCGCTGCAGAGCAACATGAATGACATGGTCAGTCGTTACAGCAAGCCGGTGATGGTGGTGGAGACCGCCTATGCCTTCACGCTGGAGAATGGCGATTCGTTGGGGAATAACTTCGGTCAGGCCAGCGATGCAACGAATGGTGGGTATCCAGCCACTGCTGCTGGCCAGCGGAGCTTCCTCAAGGATCTGAAAGCCAAGATCGCCGCCGTACCCAATGGTCAGGGACTCGGCTTCGTCTACTGGGAGCCGGACTGGTTGCCGGTAAATGATGCGACTTGGGCGACCGACGCCGGCATCAGCTATCTCAACACCACAGGCAATGTCGGCAATGCTTGGGAAAACCAGGCGCTGTTTGACTTCA
>JAGOXX010000170.1 GCA_018059485.1 Aeromonadaceae bacterium
GGCCACACAGTCGGCAAGTGTCACGGCAACGGTGATGCCAAGTTGCTGGGGCCTGATCCGGAAGGCGCCGGGGTAGAAGATCAGGGGCTGGGTTGGCTCAACAAAACCAGTCGCGGCATAGGCCGCAATACGGTATCCAGTGGTTTGGAAGGGGCCTGGACGACTCATCCGACTCGCTGGGATAACGGCTATTTCTACCTACTGTTCACCTACGAGTGGGAGCTCAAAAAGAGTCCGGCGGGAGCCTGGCAATGGGAGCCCATCAACATCAAGGAGGAAGATAAACCAGTCGATGTTGAAGACCCTGCCATCCGCTACAACCCCATCATGACCGATGCCGATATGGCGATGGTGACAGACCCTGTCTATCGGCAAATCTCGGAGCGCTTCTACAAGGATCCGGCCTACTTCTCCAGCGTCTTTGCCCGCGCCTGGTTCAAGCTGACCCACAGAGATATGGGGCCCAAGGCTCGCTATCTCGGTCCCTATGTGCCCCAGGAGGATCTCGTGTGGCAAGACCCGGTTCCTGCTGGTCGCCGCGATTATGATATTTCGGCGGTCAAGGATCGGTTGCAGCGCTGTGGCCTGAGCATCGGCGAGCTGGTTGCCACCGCGTGGGATAGCGCCCGTACCTTCCGGCAATCGGACATGCGCGGTGGTGCCAATGGTGCGCGCATCCGTCTGGCGCCGCAAAACAGCTGGCCGGGCAATGAGCCGGAGCGGCTGGCCAAGGTTCTGGCCGTGTTGCAGACGATAGCCGCCGAGAGCGGTGCCAGCCTGGCCGATGTGATCGTGTTGGGTGGCAATGTTGGGGTG
Source organism: Aeromonadaceae bacterium (assembly GCA_018059485.1). Classification (GTDB taxonomy): domain Bacteria; phylum Pseudomonadota; class Gammaproteobacteria; order Enterobacterales; family Aeromonadaceae; genus Pseudaeromonas. The sequence continues at coordinate 817 of JAGOXX010000170.1, forward strand.
GAGATGGCGGCCAAGGCCGCTGGATTCGATGTCACAGTGCCCTTCTTCCCCGGACGCGGCGATGCAACGGATGCCATGACGGATGCCGACTCCTTTGCGGTGCTGGAGCCGCTCCATGACGGCTATCGCAACTGGTTGAAGAAGGAGTATGTGGTTACGGCCGAAGAGTTGATGCTGGATCGCACCCAACTCATGGGGCTGACGGCTCCCGAGATGACGGTGCTGGTCGGGGGGATGCGTGTACTGGGTACCAACCATGGCGGCAGCCAGCATGGGGTCTTCACGGCGCGCGAGGGTGTGTTAACCCCGGATTTCTTCGTCAACCTGACCGACATGGCCAATAGCTGGCTGCCGATAGGTTCTAACCTCTACGAGATCCGCGATCGAGCCACGGGCGCGCTCAAATGGACGGCAACCCGCATCGATCTGGTGTTCGGCTCCAACTCCATCTTGCGCGCCTATGCCGAGGTCTATGCCCAAGATGATAACCAGGAGAAGTTCATCCACGACTTTGTGGCGGCCTGGAGCAAGGTGATGAACGCTGACCGCTTTGATCTGGTGTAGTCGAAACCATATCGCCACACAGCTCTCATGGCTGTGTGGCGTTTTTTCAATGGGATGAGTGGTTTGGTGAGGATACTGAGTCACCAACTGCTATACCTGAATGACAACGTCTGGACATCCGCAGACGGGTTCCAATAGGTATAGAAACCAGCAGGAGAACCGCATGAGCAAGCAAAAAAAGAAAACCGCACAGCCGGATGGGGTCTCTGAGCCATCCGGCAACGATAATCTAGCCAGCCATGAGCCCATGAGTGAGAAGGCCTATGAGAAGGAGCTTCGTCACCTGCATGAGGAGTTGGTCAAACTGCAGCAATGGGTGGTTCATAAGGGGCTCAAGGTCTGCATCGTGTTCGAAGGGCGTGATGGTGCCGGAAAGGGGGGAACCATCAAGGCGATCACCGAGCGGGTCAGCCCCCGGGTGTTCCGCATCATTGCCTTGCCTGCACCGACGGATCGGGAGAAGAGTCAGCTCTATTTTCAGCGTTATATCAAACACATGCCGGCGGCCGGTGAGATCGTGATCTTTGATCGCAGCTGGTATAACCGGGCCGGGGTCGAGCGGGTGATGGGGTTTTGTACACCGGAGCAGACGACCAAATTTCTCGAAGGGGTGCCGTTGGTGGAGCGGGCATTAGTCGAGTCCGGAATCATACTGCTCAAGTACTGGCTGGAGGTCAGCCCGGAAGAGCAGGAGAAACGGCTGCGTGATCGCATCGATGATGGTCGTAAGATCTGGAAGTTATCGCCGATGGACATCAAATCCTACAACCACTGGGATGACTACACGCAGGCGCGGGATGCCATGTTCGCTGCCAGCGATACCTCCTGGGCCCCCTGGTTTGTCGCCCGTTCGGAAGATAAAAAACGGGTGCGCCTGAATGTGATCTCCCATCTGCTCTCTCACATTCCCTACGAATCCGTGCCGACAGAGCATGTCAAATTACCCAAGCGCAAGATTGGTCAGTACAAGACGATGGACTATCCATTCCGCTATATAGCCGAAAAATACTGAGAGTTGGTGATTGGGGTGTCGGAGCCAGCATTAATGACATCCGGGATGCCAAGCGAAGAGGGAGTGAGGGCGAGAATCCGGCGATTTCCGCCCTCATTTTTTAGATGACTCTGTATGCCCGATGGGCTCCTGGCCGCAAGTCCTCGAAAACCGAGCGCTATTACTGCCATCACTCGGCAAGCTTGGCTTTTAGCGTTTCAATCAATCGCAGATGACGGGCCGCAAGCGGCCATTCGGCGCGATAGATCAGCCAGATAGTATCCAGAACCTCAATCGGACTGGTGATCACGCGAATTTTCTCTTGCCGGGGGAAAGCTGTCACCGCAAAACGCGGTAGCACGGTAAATCCCAGGCCGCGAGCAACCGGTTCGAGGATCAAGCCGATCTGGTTGGTAAACCCCCGCTGCTGGATTTCGTCAACGTGTTTACCCGGGTAGCGACGCCCCAGAAGGCGCAGGGCCATGTTGCGCCCGTCGGGATGGTCAATAAATCCGAGCTGGCAGAGGTGGTCCCAGGTGATCTCTGCTTCGTCATTTGGCACCACGAGACAGAGAGATTCACGGGTGAAGGGCTCTGCGGTGAGGCTTGGGTGATCCGGGGGTTGGTCGACTAGCCCCATCTCGCTGCGCCCATGCAGAACCGCTTGAATGATATCGGGTGTCGGTGCAAAGCGGTGGTTGATGGTGAGCGAGGGGTGGGCCTGCTGTTGGTCGAGAAGCAGCGGGTAGAGCAGGAGCCCTATGCTGCCCGGGGTGACTAGCGTAATGGGGCCACTGAGGGGATCATCATCGGACAGGCGTGCCCGCAGTTGCTCTGCGGCAGCCCGTTGTTGCTGCGCAAAGTCCAGCACGACCAGGCCTCGCGGTGTCAGTTCGAGCCGGCGAGGTTTGCGCAGCAGCAGAGTACCAAA
>JAGOXX010000045.1:0-7202 GCA_018059485.1 Aeromonadaceae bacterium
CTGGCCTTTGGCTGGATAAACAGATCCAGCCAAAGTTCATCTCCCTCCTGGCGTACTGCCACCATTAGAGCTGAGTCCAGATGAGGCCAATCCACCCCGAGGTCGAGAGGAATATGTTCACCGCCTGCAGGATCAGGAACAGCACCAGCACCGAGAGATCCAGCCCACCTAAGGGGGGAATGATGCGACGAATTGGTGCCAGCATCGGCTCGGTCAATTGCAGCAGCACATAGTCGACCGGGCTGCGCCCCTGACTGACCCAGCTTAGGATTGCACGCAGTACCAACATCCAGAACAGCAAGGTTCCAGCCTGTTTTACGACCAGCAGCAGACTGAAGATCAGCATCACCACGGGTTGGAACGGGGCGCCTAGCAACAGGGTCAGGGTGGTAAATTTCAGCACCGCGACGATCAAGGCCAGCAGTACGGCGGCCAGATCCAGGCCGCCAAGGCTCGGGATGACGCGGCGCATTGGCGCCAGAATTGGATGGGTGGCCTTGACGACAAACTGGCTCAGCGGGTTATAGAAGTCAGCCCGTGCCCACTGCAGCCAGACGCGCAGCAACACTATCATCAGGTAGATGTCGAACAGAGAGTTGAGTAAGAAAACGATAGCCTGCATAGGGATCCTTAAAACAGTTGTTCCATCTCTTCGGCGCGTTTGACGGCAGCCCGCATTGCGTCGTTGACCAGATTGGCCAGCCCCTGCTCCTGAAATGAGCGGATGGCTTCGGCTGTGGTTCCCCCCTTCGAGGTGACCTGAGCGCGCAGAGTTTCCAGATCCAGATGGGGGTTATTGCTCACCATCTGAGCTGAGCCCAGAGCCGTCTGTTGAACCAGTTGGCGGGCCTGTTCAGCCGAGAAGCCCATGCGTTCCGCCTCTTCGGCCATCAGTTGCATGAATAGGAAGAAGTAGGCTGGTGCCGAGCCAGAGGCGGCAATCACACTGTTTAAGTCGGACTCTTTGCCCACCCAGATGGTCTTGCCGACGGCTTGCAACATCTGTTCGGCAAAAGTGCAATCGGCCACGCTGACTTCCTTGGGGGCGAATAGCCCCGTCATGCCCAAGCCAATCAGAGCCGGCGTATTGGGCATGGCTCGAACTATGGTGCTATGACCGCCCAGCAGAGTGCTCAATCGGGCAATCTGGATGCCTGCGGCTATGGAGACGACCAGCTTGTTGCCATAGTCCCCCAGCTCGCGAGTCAGAGCCTCGAGCATCTCGGCCATGAATTGAGGCTTGATGGCGAGAACCAGAACGTCGGCCGCGCGGGCGGCTGCGGTATTGTCACTGCCAGTCTGCACGCCAAACTCGTCGCGCAAGGCAGCCAGCTTATCCAGATCGAGGTCGGTCACCAGGATCCGCTCGGCCGGATGGCCGCCATTAATCAAGCCGCTGATGAGGCTGCGGGCCATGTTGCCGCCGCCGATAAAAGCAATAGTACGTTGTTCCATTAGTCGTGCCTGTCATCTCGGGCCCCGAAGATGGCGGTACCTATGCGTACCTGGCTGCTACCACAGGCAACAGCGACTTCGAGATCGTGGGTCATGCCCATGGACAGTGTGTCCATGGAGGGAAATTGTTGTTGCAGTGTGGAGAAAATCTGCTTCAGACGCAAAAAACTCTGCTGGAGTACGGCATCATCGGGCGTGTTCTCGGCAATAGCCATCAAACCGCGTAATTTCAATCGTGGAAAATGCGCTATCTGCTCGGCGAGATGTAAAACTTCGGCCTCGGTCGTACCTGATTTCTGACATTCTCCGCTAATATTGACCTGGATACAGATATTCAGCGGTGCCAGCTCTTCGGGGCGTTGAGCGTTGAGTCGTTCGGCGATTTTTAGGCGATCCACGCTATCGACCCAGTCGAAGTGTTCGGCGATGGGGCGCGTCTTGTTGGATTGCACTGGCCCGATGAAGTGCCACTCCAGATCCGTGAACCCTGCTTCTCGCAAGGTCTGGACCTTGGTGACGGCCTCTTGAACATAGGATTCGCCAAAGCGGCGCTGTCCTGCTTGATAAGCAGCTTGAATTGCAGCAAGCGGTTTTGTTTTACTAACCGCTAGCAATTGAATCTCTGCCTCGGCGCGCCCAGCCAGGTTGGCCGCGTCGGCGATGCGTTTTTTAACCTGAAGTAGCTGTTGGGCAATGTTGCTCATAGTATTTTGCGAAAGCCTGGATTGATGAAGAGTGGGTTAACACATGGATATCACAGAATTATTGGCGTTTAGTGTAAAACATAAAGCTTCGGATCTACACCTTTCCGCGGGTGTGCCTCCGATGATCCGGGTGGACGGGGATGTCCGGAAGATCAACTTGCCTGCGCTGGAACACCGTCAGGTGCATAGCCTGGTCTATGACATCATGAATGACCACCAGCGTAAGGAGCTCGAAGAGAATCTGGAAGTCGACTTCTCGTTCGAAGTACCCAATCTGGCTCGTTTCCGGGTAAACGCCTTCCACCAGAACCGGGGGGTTGCCGCCGTATTCCGTACCATTCCAAGTCTGGTGTTGAGCCTGGATGAGCTCGGGGCTCCGGATATATTCCGTCAGATCTCGGAATATCCGCGAGGCTTGGTGTTGGTGACAGGGCCGACAGGCTCCGGTAAGTCCACCACCTTGGCGGCGATGATTGACTACATCAATGAGTCTTACCATCACCACATACTGACGATCGAAGACCCGATCGAATTCGTTCATGAGAACAAACGCTGCCTGATTAACCAGCGGGAAGTTCATCGCGATACCCTCGGATTCAGTAACGCCCTGCGTTCAGCGCTGCGGGAAGACCCGGATATTGTTCTGGTGGGTGAAATGCGAGATCTGGAAACCATTCGTTTGGCGCTGACAGCCGCAGAAACCGGTCACCTGGTTTTCGGTACCCTGCACACCAGCTCTGCCGCCAAGACTATCGACCGTATCATCGACGTATTCCCGGGTGCGGAAAAGGATATGGTGCGCTCCATGTTGTCCGAATCCTTGCGGGCTGTTATCTCGCAGACTCTGCTCAAGCGGGTTGGCGGCGGCCGTGTGGCGGCTCACGAGATCATGATCGGTATTCCGGCCATTCGAAACTTGATCCGTGAAGACAAGATCGCGCAGATGTACTCAGTTATTCAGACGGGGATGATTCATGGTATGCAGACCATGGATCAGTGTCTGAAGCAGCTGGTCAATCGAGGCCTCGTCACGGCGGCCGATGCCAAGACCAAGGCAATGGATCCGAATAGTATCTAAGGAACAGAGCATGAAAATTGATGGCTTGCTTCAGCTGTTGGTTGACCAAAAGGGTTCGGATCTCTTCCTCTCCGTCGGGATCGAGCCCTGCCTGAAAGTAAATGGCAAGATGACCCCTCTGGGGTCGGTGCGATTGGATGCCGAGATGGTGACCGAGTTCATCCGCGAGGTGATGACTCCTGCTGCCTTCGAGCGTTATTGCCAGAGTCATGAGGCCAACTTTGCGATCCAGCGGCCGGAGCTGGGCCGCTTCCGGGTTAGCTGTTTCTGGCAGATGGGCTGCCCGGGTATGGTCATGCGACGGATTGTCACCGAGATCCCGACCATCGAAGAACTGATGTTACCGGGCATACTGCGGGAGATCGGGGTCGCCAAGCGGGGGTTGATCCTGTTCGTCGGGGCCACGGGGGCGGGTAAATCGACCACTCAGGCGGCGATGATCGGTTACCGCAACCGGACGACCGATGGCCACATCCTGACCATCGAGGATCCGGTTGAATTTGTTCACCGCCACGATCGGTCGCTGATTACCCAGCGCGAGGTGGGAACTGATACCGACTCGTTTGATGCGGCACTCAAATCAGCATTGCGTCAGGCTCCAGATGTGATTCTGCTCGGGGAAATTCGTTCGCAGGAAACCATGGAGTTTGCCCTCTCATTTGCTGAAACCGGTCACCTCTGTATGGCGACCCTGCACGCCAACAATGCCAACCAGGCGATCGAGCGCATCTTGCACTTGGTCCCAATCGAGAAGCATCGTCAGTTGCTCTACGATCTCTCCTTCAACTTGAAGGCTATCGTTGCGCAACAACTGATCCCGACCCGAGATGGCAAGGGGCGACGTGCGGCGTTCGAGTTGTTGATCAGTACCCCGCTGGTCAAGGACATTCTGCTCAAGGGTGAAATGCATCGTCTCAAGGAGGTGATGTCCAAGTCACGGGAGCAGGGCATGATGACCTTCGATCAATCGTTGTTTGACCTCTATCGTCAAGGTGTCGTCGGTTACAACGAAGCGTTGGCCTATGCTGACTCACCAAACGACGTGCGTTTGATGATCAAACTCGATGGGGGTGTGTCACCCGATGCCGGTATGCTCAGCAACGTGACGATCGATTAGGAGTATTCACTGGCATGCTAGTGCTGATATCGCCAGCCAAGACGCTGGATTACGACTCACCTCGGGTAACAGATCAATTCAGCCAACCCGAGTTACTGGGTGAGTCGGCCCGACTGGTTCGGATCTGTCAGACATTGACGCCGGCTCAGCTAGCGTCACTGATGAACATCAGTGACAAGTTGGCTGGCCTCAATGTGGCTCGTTTTGCCCAATGGCATCCCGGTTTTGATCTGCTCAACGCTCGGCAGGCCATACTGGCGTTCAAAGGCGATGTCTATACCGGCTTGGCGGTTGAAGATTTTGATGCCGAAGATTTCCAGTTTGCCCAGAGTCACCTGCGGATCCTTTCCGGTCTGTATGGTGTGCTGCGTCCGCTGGATCTGATGCAACCCTATCGGCTGGAGATGGGCACCCGGTTAGCCAATGAGCGTGGTGCCGATCTCTATGCGTTCTGGGGCTCGCGGATTACCGAGCAGTTGAATCTGGCTCTGCAGGCCCAGGGGGATGACGTGATCATAAACCTGGCCTCGGAGGAGTATTTCAAGGCGGTGAAGGGAGCTGAGCTGTCCGGTCGGATCATCTCTCCGGTCTTCGAAGATGAGAAGGGTGGCAACTACAAGATCATCAGCTTCTATGCGAAGAGGGCTCGCGGCATGATGACGCGTTATCTGCTGAAGAATCGAGTCCGCAACCCGGCCGGACTGCTCGATTTCGCCGAGCAGGGGTACCGTTACTGTGCCGAGCGTTCGACGGCGGTACGCCCCGTATTTCGTCGCCCGGAGTCGGCGCAATAATCGCCATGTATTGCCGAACGAAAAGGGCCTTGATGGCCCTTTTCTATTCGTTCTGATGGGTGGTCCGTTCAACTGACCTGTAATGCCAGCAATGACTCCTGCGGCATTGGTCGATAGTAGTAGAAGCCCTGGATCTCCCGGATCCCCAAGGCACTCAACTTCTGCTGCTGTTCGATGGTTTCAACTCCTTCGGCGATGATTCCCAGTTGCAGGTCGTGGGCCATGTTGATGATGGCGCGAACCAGCAGCTCCCCCTGTTTCCCCTCCATCAGGCGCAAGACAAAGCTGCGATCCAGTTTTACGACATCGATCGGATATTGGCACAAGGTATTTAGAGCCGAGTAGCCAGTACCAAAATCATCCAGTGCCAGATGTATGCCGAGTTGCTTGATGCGACGCATGCGCCGGATGGCATCCCGGGGCGAGAGCAGCAGCATGCTCTCGGTGATTTCGATGGCTAGCTGGGCAGGAGGGATTTCGGTGATGCGTAAGGTCTCTTCCAGCTTTGGTAACAGGTCCGGGCTGGAAAAGTGGCGTGCCGAGAAGTTGACATGCACCAGTACAGGTGGCAATCCGCGTTGCTCCCGTTGTTGGTTCAGCCGCCTTCCGCATTGGCAGGCTTGTCGCAAGATTTTCTCACCCAGCTCGAGGATCAGGTTGCTCTCCTCTGCGATCGGAATGAATTGCCCCGGCGAGATGAATCCCTGTTCTGGATGTTGCCAGCGAGCCAATGCCTCGACCCCAACCATCTGGCCCGTCTGACAATCGACGATCGGTTGAAAGTAAGCCTGCAGCTGGTCGTTGTGTATCGCATTTGGCAAATCGCGTTTGATCAGGGTGGAGACCAGTGCTGTCTGGTAAAGCCTATGAGTAAACAGCTTCTGTTGGTGGGGGTGCCGTTTAGCCTGACCGAGTGCATAGTCGGCACAGCGCAGCACCTCTTCGGCCGCAGCAAACTCATTGCCGCCGATCACGACCCCAATACAGGCACTCACGACGAGCTCTGCCTCCTCGAGGTGCATGGGTTCGGCAATGAGTGAACGGAGCTGGCTGGCCAGCCGCATGGGATGGTAGAAAGAGTCTATGCGCGGCAGATAGACGATGAACTCATCGCTGGCGATACGAGCCACCAACTGTTCACCCAGATAGCGAGAGAGGCGGAAGGCGACCTCCCGCAGCAAGGCATCGCCGGTACTGTGGCCAAAGGTGTCATTGATGTTTTTGAAATGGGCAATATCGATATGGAGCAGGGCAAAATGGGGCGTATCCTCTTCGCGGCGTTCCAGATCGGCTTGCAGCAATGCCTGTATCTGGTTGCGATTCAGAAGTCCGGTCAGGTTGTCATAAGAGCTTAATCGCTTGATTTTACTCTCGCTGTTTCGGCGCTCCGTGATATCGCGAACCGAGATCAGCCAGGCGGGCTGGCCCGCATGGTCCAGTGCGGTGACATTGAGTTCACAGGGGACGCGCCATCCTGAATTGCCAATAAACTCCCACTCGACCATCTTGGGCTCTAACGCCAGCAACTGGTTGAAACGGCTGCGAGTAAAGCGCTCCTGCGGTTCGTCCTGAGCGAACAAGAGCGCAAACGGTTTGCCCAGCAGGCTGGTTTGTTGCTCGTAGCCAAGCATCCGTAGCGCGGTATCATTCAGGCTGACTATCCGCTCATCGTGTACCATGAGGATGCCAATCGCGACGCTTTGGTACAGCACGGAGAACTTTTGTTCTATGTCATCAAGGGCAGAATTTGACAGCTGTTTCGACTCGAGCAACTGATTAATGACTCGACTGGCTAGTGATATTTCGTCCTGCCCTTCGATATGCAGAGGTGCGGCCCAGTTGGCTTGCGCTAGGTGGGAGAGGCCATTTTCCAATAGCGAGAAACGCTCGGTGACATGTTTGCGAAACAAGCGCAGGAACATCCAGATCAGGAGGCTTCCCCCGAACAGGTTACAGACAAGCAGGATTAGAAGTGAGAGTAGGCCGCTCTGATAGAGAGTTCTGGGCATCTGAGCCTGAATGATTCCGACTGTGTGGTGGTTGAGATCATCCAA
>JAGOXX010000045.1:7302-10876 GCA_018059485.1 Aeromonadaceae bacterium
ATGAAGTCGCGCTCTATGTCTCCAATGGTGTGGATGAAAAACAGACTCAGAAAACAGAGACTTCCACCCATGATCAACAGCAAGCCCCCGGCAAACAACCAGGTAGCTCGCGTTGCGAGTCGGCGATCGTTGAACTTGATAAAGTTGAACATGGTGTGTCCTGATGCGGAAGATATCTGAGGAAAGCGCAGGGTATGAGATGACTGTAAAGCAGTGATTGGTCTCAGGAAACCAGACCACCTGAAAACAGCGCCATGGGTCACACCGGTAAGGTTTTTGGGGGTAAGTTGAGTCGCATGCCGTTGTGTCCAGCGGCGCTCGCTGTTTCAGGTATGGTTGCTGAGCGGTCCGCTGCGAACTATCCGCAACGGGTGGCGCAGGCCGCCCTGTCAGGCGGGCGGCCTTCGGGGATTACTGACTATCGCCACCCTTCTTGGCTCGGGCTTCCTTGGTGGCTTTTTTCTTGGCCCAATCGGGTTTGCCCTTATTTTTCTTGTCGCGCAGACGCTCCTTCTTGCGAGGTTCTTCCGCTTCGGCGGCTTTGCGCTTGTCCAGCTCCTTGCGCTTTTCCTTCTTGGCATCCGGCTTCTTCTTGCCAGTGACCTTGGCGGTCTTGTGCTGTGGCTTGAGCTCGTCAATGACCCGGCGACGTAACTCTTCACCGGTATAACGCTCGATACGACTCAGCATGGCCATATCATGCGCTTCGATCAGGCTGATGGCGGTTCCCCGCTTGCCCGCACGGCCTGTGCGTCCGATGCGGTGAACATAGACATCCGCTGTTCGTGGCAGATCGACGTTGATGACATGGCTAACATCCGGCAAATCAATACCTCGCGCCGCGACATCGGTCGCGACCAACACATTGACCTCTTCGTTGCGGAAGCGGCGAATGGCTTCGACTCGCTTCTCCTGCTCCATTTCGCCACGGATCCAGGCGCAGTTGATACCACTGGCCTGAAGTTGGGCGGAAAGCTCAGCCAGCCGTTCCCGGGTCTTGACGAACAAGATGCTGCGCTTGACGTCGTCACTACGTAACAGATGGCAGAGGAGGGCGAATTTATGTTCAGGAGAGTCAGCCAGGTACATCAACTGCTGGATCTTGCGACGTTCACTGCGCGGTGATTCGGCGTTGAGCTCGACCGGATCCTTGAGGACCTCGTTGGCAAACTTGACCAGCCCGGTTCCTTCCAGCGTTGCGGAGAACAGCATGGTCTGCCGACGCCAGCGAGCCTCGGCGACAATCCGATCGACTTCGCCGATGAAGCCCATGTCCAGCATACGATCGGCTTCATCAAGGATCAGTATCTCGATGGCCCGACTGTCGAAGCTCTCTGCCTCTATGTACTCCATCAGGCGACCTGGGGTTGCCACTATGATGTCGGTTGTTTCGGTCAAAGCTGGCAGCTGCTTATCGTGCTCGACACCACCAATGATGGTCTCGATGACCAGATGGGTATGGACGGCCAGCGCCCGGGCATGTTCAGTGATCTGCAGTGCCAGTTCGCGAGTCGGTGTCAGAATCAATACCCGTGCCGCACCAGCTCTGCGCCGAGGGAAATCGAGGAGATGTTGCATGGTCGGCAACAGAAACGCGGCTGTTTTACCGGTTCCTGTTGGCGCGGAAGCAAGAATGTCACGCCCGTCCATCGCGGCTGGGATCACCTGTTGCTGGATGGTGGTCGGACGGACAAAGCCTTGCTCGGCGACGGCGCGCAACAAGACGGAGTCAAGGTCGAGGGTATCGAAGGACATGAGGGGTGATACTCGCTTACATATTTGGGACGTCATTATAGGGTAGTAGCGTGATAAAATCCGCCCTTAGCCAGATTTTTGAAGGAAAAATCCAGAACCATGGGGAAGCCACATTTTACGTTCAAGCAGTTTTCCATTGCTCAGGATCGGTGTGCGATGAAAGTGGGCACCGATGGCGTGGCCCTCGGTGCTTGGGTTCCCGTCGATGGGGGGCGCCGTATTCTGGATATTGGAACCGGTACTGGATTGATTGCCTTGATGCTGGCACAGCGCTCTTCACCCGATTGCCAGATTGTGGCTGTTGAGCTGGATCATGATGCTGCCGGACAGGCCGCAGAAAATGTTGCCAACTCCAAGTGGTCCCAGCGGATCCAGGTGGTGGAGTCTGCTGTGCAGACGCTACAGGCCGAACCGTTTGATCTGATTGTATCCAACCCGCCGTACTTCCCACATGGACAGTCATTTGCCTCGCCATCCCGGCAGCAAGCCCGTCACACATCGAGCCTGAGTCATCAGGAACTGCTGGAGCACTCGATCCGATTGTTGGCTCCGAATGGCAAGATAGCCTTCATTTTACCAGTCAATGAGGCTCATCTGATGATTGGGCAGGCAGAGCGTTATGGCTTGCATGTCGAGCAATTACAGCGATTAATTCCGAGGCCTGCCATGGTTCCAAATCGTTTTTTGCTGCTTCTATCTAGAGATAAATGCCATCAGGTGAATGGTGATATTGTTGTTTGTGCTGAAAACGGAGCTTATTCTGAAGCATATGCCGGAATGGTTCGGGATTTTTATCTCAAGCTTTAATGGCTGTCTTGTCTTAAAAATCTATTGCTTTATTCTTCTCATCTCTCTTCTCGAGCCATGACGTCAGACAATTATCCCGCTCTGATGACCACGGATGGTGGCTCGTTCTGCAGCCTTGCTGCCAGTTTTTGCGCGATAAAACACTAAAAAATCAAAAAGATGTAATTTTGGAGTTCATTGTGAGTCAAACCATGAAAACGGCCGATGTGATCGGTCTCGGCTTTATGACCTTTGCCTTCTTTTTGGGGGCGGGCAATATTATTTTCCCTCCGATGGCTGGTTTCTTGGCCGGTGAGCAGATGGGCTGGGCCATGCTTGGCTTTTTGGTGACAGGGGTTGGTCTTCCCTTGGTGACTATCCTGGCAGTTGCCAAAGCCGGTGGTGGTATACAGACAATGTCAAAGTTGTTGCCAGCCGGTGTTGGAACCCTCATCGCTGTCGCGGTTGCCCTGATCATTGGCCCTGCTTTTGCGACTCCGAGAACGGGTTTGGTTGCCTATGAGATGGGTTTGAAACCATTTTTGGGGAGCTATGCAGGACAGACAAGTCAGGCTCTGTTTACCCTTGGGTACTTTGGCCTCTCGCTATTGCTCTCCCTCAACCAGGGGCGCCTGCTGGACGCGATTGGCAAGGTGTTAACCCCGCTGCTGGTTTTGTTGCTGATTGTGCTAGCGATTGCAGTCTTGGTGGCCCCGCAGGGGAGCGTGCCTACGGCCGCCGGTGAGTATCTGGCGCATCCTGGAGCCAAGGGGTTGCTGGAAGGGTATAACACCATGGACACCTTCGGGGCCTTGATGTTTGGCATGCTGATCATCGATGTACTGAAACAAAAAGGGATTACCGACAGCTCGCTACAGACTCGCTATCTGGTGCGTGCTGGGCTGCTCTCGGCTGCAGGGCTGGCATTTGTCTACATCTCCTTGTTCCAGTTGGGGGCTACTTCGGGCGGTCTGCTCGACGCGCCCAATAATGGGGGTGAGATTGTGGCTTTGTATGTTGCCAAGCTGTTTGG
>JAGOXX010000171.1 GCA_018059485.1 Aeromonadaceae bacterium
CACAGCTCACCGCCAGAGGTCAAACAGCGCTCGGCATCGCAAAACATCTGCCAGGCCAGCTGATCCGTGATGGTCTGCAACTGGTGAAAGGGTGGGTTGCACAAGACAGCCTGCAGCGACTCGCTGGTGACCTGCTCCAGACTATTGCCGAGCAGGAATTGGCAGCGGCTGAGGTCGGCAGGGCGATTGACTTCGACATTCAAGCGGCTGGAGGCGATGGCCATGTGGGATTCATCGAGAAACAGCAACTCGGCATTTGGATTGCCTGCCAGCGCACTCAAGCCGATGACGCCGTTGCCACAGCCCAAATCGGCAATGGTGCCCGTGAGGCCATGGGGCAGATGCTGCATAAACAGCCGGGCTCCGATATCCAGACTGGCGCGCGAGAAGACGTTGGCATGGTTATGGATGCGTTCGCCGCTGTCGGGCAGTTCCCAGATTGTCGGATACGGGTTCGCTTGCTGGGGCCGCTCGGCCACCTGGGTATGGATCAATCGGGCCTTCTTCCAGGCCAGTGAGGTGCGGGTCGGCCCGAGGATTTGCTCAAACAGCGCCAGGGTCGAGTTGTGGATGTCGCGGGCTTTGGCGCCAGCCAGGATGCGGGTATCCGGGGTCACCACGGCTTTTAGCGCCAACAGCTGTTGTTCCAGCAGGGCCAGGGTCTTGGGTATTTTGATAATCACCAGGGCTGGAGCACTGGGTAGCGGTTCAAGCGAGCCAAGCAGAGTCACCGATGTCGGCGAAAGGTCATTGCGTGCCAGGTTGCGGCGCGTTGCCTCCTGACTCAGGAACGAATCGCTGACACAGATGGGAGCGCGGGCGTGCAGGGCACAGGCCAGTGCACCGAAGGTATCATTCAGGATCAGCAGTGGGCCTGCTTGCTCTAGAGCCTCGACGTCAAATGAGGTCAACTCCTGAAGCAGGTACTCATCGGCGGCCTCCCAGGCCTGCAGATTGTTATCTGTGGTTGGGGGATAGCGCTCCAGGGACAGGAGCTGGCCTGCCAGTTCAACTTGGCTCATGCGAATCTCATTGCGATGAATTTTTATCAGAAGCCGCTATTCTACCTGTCTGCTTTGGTTTCACCAATTGCTGCCACTGCTCTTTGCGTGGTGATGCATCTGCTGTGGTACTTCGCTACATGAGGGGGATTTATGCTGCTTGAGTCGTGACGCCTCTCTCGTTATGGTGCTGACGCCAAACGCTACTTTCCCACCTTGAGCCCCTCACCGGAGATCCAGTATGTCGATACAACAACAGATAGAGATCAAGCTCCAGCAGGCCTTTTCCCCAGCGCATCTGGATGTGATCAATGAGAGTCATATGCATAGAGTCGCCCCCGGGGCCGAGAGCCATTTCAAGGTGGTGGTGGTCAGCGAACAATTTGTTGGTCAACGCCCCTTGGCTCGCCATCGGGCCGTCAACTCGGTACTGGCGGCGGAGTTGTCCGGTGGGGTTCACGCCCTAGCGTTACACACCTACACGCCGGATGAGTGGTTGTTACGCAGGGAGGCGCCGCGCACCGCGCCTTGCGTCGGCAAGCCCTGAGTCGGCATCAACCGCGGTTTCGTGTGGCCAAGTAGCAACGGCTGGTGGTGTTATTTTTTTGTGACATCCGGTGCAGATAGCCATTGAATTCCCATCAGCAGTACCGTTTCTATGCTAGTCTCTTGCCCTGAGCCAGGATGGCATCGTTATGATTTTTGTCGTTTTTTTGAACCTCGTTCGCCATCCTGATCGGCTGTTATTCGGCAGGCCCCCAGGGCTTGCCTTCCTTTCTCTGCCAATCAACCGGGAAAGACGATGATCACGATTAGCAAAGGGCTGGATCTGCCCATCAAGGGTACGCCGTTACCCACCATCTATGATGGCGCCACAGTGCGCCATGTCGCGCTTCTTGGCGAAGAGTTCTCTGGGCTGCGGCCGTCCCTGCTGGTCAAGGTCGGTGATGTGGTGCAGAAGGGACAGGTTGTATTCAGTGACAAGAAGAACCCTGGCGTGCTGTTTACCGCCCCGGCGGCGGGTCGTGTCGAGGCGATCCACCGTGGTCCGCAGCGGGTGTTTCAGTCCCTGGTGATTGCCTGTGACGAGAGCCTTGGCGCCGTCAGTTTTCCGCGCCATGATTCTGATGCCTTGAGCCAGCTCTCTCGAGACGAGGTTCAGCAGCAACTGATTGACTCCGGGTTGTGGACGGCGCTGCGAACCCGCCCCTACAGCAAGACTCCGCAGCCTGGCTCGGTGCCTCGCGCCATCTTCGTCACGGCGATGGATACCAACCCGCTGGCGCTGGATCCGGCTCAGGTGATCCTGGAGCAACCGGCTGCGTTTCTCGATGGTCTGGCAATTCTCTCCCGCCTTACCGAT
This sequence comes from Aeromonadaceae bacterium, assembly GCA_018059485.1. Lineage (GTDB taxonomy): Bacteria > Pseudomonadota > Gammaproteobacteria > Enterobacterales > Aeromonadaceae > Pseudaeromonas. The sequence goes on from JAGOXX010000171.1 coordinate 2,365, forward strand.
GGCAAGGTACATGTCTGCAAGGGAGAGGGGAGCCTGCCACGCTCGCCTCTGCCCCAAGTCGTGGAGCAGATCTTCGTCGGTCCGCATCCGGCCGGATTGCCAGGCACTCACATTCACTTCATCGATCCGGCATCAGCCAGTAAGACTCTCTGGCATGTCGGTTATCAGGATGTTATCGCCATCGGCCATCTGTTTGTTCGCGGTGAGCTCTATAACGAACGCATCATCAGTCTGGCTGGTCCCGGGGTGCTAACCCCCCGCCTGCTGCGAACCCAGCTGGGTGCCTGCATCAGTGAGGTGACCGCTGGAGAATTGCATGGCGGTGAGCTGCGGGTTCTCTCGGGGTCGGTTCTCTCCGGCGCTGTGGCCAAGGGGGTGCATGATTATCTGGGGCGCTTCCACCTGCAGATCTCTGTCTTGGCTGAGGGGCGAGAGAAGGAGTTTCTGGGCTGGGTCATGCCGGGTAAGAAGCGCTTTTCGATCACCCGCAGCTTTCTGGGCCATCTGTTCCGTGGCCAGAAGTATGCCTTCACCACCGCCAAGCATGGCGGCGACCGGGCCATGGTTCCCATCGGCAACTATGAGAAGGTGATGCCGCTGGATATTCTGCCGACTCTGCTGCTGCGCGACCTCGTGGTCGGCGACAGCGACAGCGCCCAGCAGTTGGGCTGTCTGGAGCTGGATGAAGAGGATCTGGCGCTCTGTACCTTCGTCTGCCCGGGCAAGACCGAATATGGTCCCTTGCTGCGTCGCTGTCTGACCAAGATTGAACTGGAGGGCTGATGATGAGCCTCAAATCCCTGCTCGAACGCGCCGAGCCGCACTTTACCCCCGGGGGGCGTTATCAGAAGTGGTATCCGCTGTATGAGGCGTTTGCCACCCTGATGTTCACTCCGGGTACCGTGACCCGC
>JAGOXX010000004.1 GCA_018059485.1 Aeromonadaceae bacterium
CTCTGTGTGACCTTGAAGGCGCCAGAGATACTCTGCCAACCATGGGCCACACCGATCCCGCTATGACAAGAGGCCATCACCAACACGGCAGCCCCCTGCAGTACCCCTCGCGGCGTAATGACACATGACATGGGTGAAAATGTACTGTTGCCACAACCACCACCTATGTAGTTCAACTCCAAGCCATATTGATTGAACAGTGCCCCCATCAGTTTGCCAATATGGGACGATAGCCCATCGACAAAAGCAAACAGGGTAGCCTTGTGGCCCCCCTCAATACCTGAAATATCGGGTAACGCCGCCTCCAACCGGGAGCCGGCTAACTGTTGCTCATCGAGAATGGTCAGTTGGACCTCGCATGAGAGCGCCAGCAGCACACATCCTTTCTCATGCTGCTCTTGATTCCACAATACCCGCGGAAAAAATCCGCCAAACACGGGTTTGCTCAGACTCTGGAGCAGTGCATTCAGATCTTCACGCGGGTACTGATTCTCTGCAGGAATCATCAGCAGCACAGCTTGAATTCTCGGATTTGCCACCAAGCAACGTAGCTGGTGTTCCAGCGCAGCGAAGGAATCATCCGTGAGAAATAGAGTTTGCATCGACCACTCCTAGTGGTTGCCGTAAGCCAGGACAAAAAGAGAGCCTGAATAACCCGAACTCTCAATGAGTTAATTGATCACGCATCGAGTTGATTAATGCCAGCGCATCTGACGTTTATTGAAACAAGATCACACCGATTGCCTCAAAAACGCGCATTCACTCTTTCAGCTGTTGGCGCAGACAATCCAAGCACTCGTCAAACAATACAGCGATTTGCAAGTCACAACTGCAGATTGCAATCTGCAGTGGCTATTCGCGCTATCAGCGGAAGGCGCTGAATCTCATCTATTTGATTAAACACGCATTTTACACTTGGCATCATCCTTGCTGTATCTTGTTCATCCAACTCTTGTCATCTCGGACCGGGAGTATCAGGAGGATCTATGCTGCAAAAACGTGATCTGATCATCATTGGCTCCAACTGGTCTTCTTGCCCTCCCGCAAGCCGTCAGCTGTTCTTGCAACTAGCCACCAGCCGACGAGTCCTGTGGGTCAGCCACACAGCTGACTCAGATGAGTCAAACGAGTTCAGCGATGCCGAGATGGCTCCATCGCCCATCCATTACCTCCAGGTTAAGTCTATGCCCTGGGGGCATACCACCTGGCTGCAGACCATCAACCAGCATTGGATAGCCAAACAGATCCGCAACACGATCGACTATTTGGCGCTGCATAATCCAATCTTGCTGTTTCTGGATCCATCGGTCAGCACCCTGGCCGAATCCCTGGCGATAAAGACCGTCATCTACTACCGGGATGAACTGGCCACCGCGCTACTCAACAGCCAGTCGGATCACGAGCAAGAGTCCCGCTTGATTGCCAAAGCCAGCCTGCTGGTAGCCTCCACACCGAGTCAGGCTGCCACCTTCCCGGCCTACAAAACCTGTCTGCTACGACATGAGCGTCATGCAAGCAACTCGGCTCGCCCACGGGATCTACCCTCTGGCCGCCCCATCATTGGCTTTCATGGACCTCTGGATGATGATCTGGACTGGGAGTTACTGGAGAGCGCCGCCCGCCGCCGCCCCGATTGGTACTGGGTTCTGATTGGACCGAAGAAAACTCAACAGTTGGATCGTCTGCTGCGACTGCACAATGTGTTTTGGTTAGGGGAGAAGAGCAGCGAACAGCTGCAAGGCTACCTGCAACACTGGCAAGTGACTCTCTTACCGTATCTCAATCTGCCTCGTATCTGCCATCAGCCGCCGATCCAACTGGATTGGTTCCTGCAACAGCCCAATCCAGTCATTGTGTCTGCCGATTTTGTCGGCCTACCCCTCTTCAAACCCCTGCTGAGTCGGGTTCACTCCATGCAGGAGCTGACCGAGATATTACCCATCACAGGGGGGGAACACCCGCAGGCAACACCGCGCACCAAGCCATTCCAACAACAGATATTTTATAGCGCGGAAATGATCCGGCAGGCCGAGATGATGCAGCAAAATGAACGACCAAATTGGGAACTCGGTGCTGATGAGTTCGGCCTGCTGCTCGACAATCTATGAGTCCCTCAGGGACAAGGCAGATCAAATAAGACAGAGAGTATTCCCATCGAACCAACCGTTAGCGGCAAGGAGGCCGCCAACACGCTGGCCGGTATTTACTGCCCATCGGTTCCCCAAACCAACCGCTTCCGATAGATGGTTGATGGACTCAGCTCCAGCAAGGAGGCTGCTTGCGGAATATTCCCGGCACACTGAGCAATCGCATGTTCAATCGTCTCTTTTTCAACAACCCACATCGGGCGGATCGGTGACTCTGCCGACAAGGGAGCCTGAGGCAAAGATGTGATGAAGCGATCCGATGGGATCAACTGATTCAATGGCGGAGGCAACATGCTGGGTTGCACTGTCTCGCCATCATGTAACACCACAATATTACGCACCACGTTCTGCAGTTGGCGTACGTTGCCGGGCCACTGATAATCGAGCAGTATCATCTCGGCTTCATGACTGAAACCAAAGAACTGCTTACCCTCCTCCGCCGCAAATTGCCGCAAGAATTGGCGGGCGATCTGCAGCACATCATCACCTCGTTCACGCAGCGGAGGCAGTACCACAGGAATCACATGCAAACGGTAGTAGAGATCTTCGCGGAAACGTCCGGCTTTAACCTCGACGAGGGGATCCCGATTCGTTGCACAGACAAAACGAACATTAACCGTCTCCAAGCGACTGCCGCCCACCCGCTGATAACTTCCCGTCTGGATAAACCGCAGCAGCTTGCTCTGCAGATCCAACTCCATCTCGCAAATTTCATCCAAAAAAAGAGTGCCACCATCCGCCCGTGCTGCCGCACCAACCCGGTCGGCCAGAGCCCCGGTGAATGCCCCCTTCACGTGGCCGAAGATCTCGCTCTCGATCAGGTCTCGCGGAATCGCAGCACAGTTGAGCACCACCAGCGGCTTGTCATGCCGGGGGCTCAATCGGTGCAGAGTCTCGGCACACACCTCTTTCCCAGTACCACTCTCTCCGGTGATAAATACGGTCGCCTTGCTGGGGGCAGCGCTCTCCAGCATGTGGTAGACCCCCTGCATCGGGAGCGAACTACCGAGGAAACCACCAAATTCGCTGCGGTCATAATTAGCGCGATAGGTTTCAACCAGATAGGTAAGTTGTTGATGTTTGACGGCATTGCAGGCAGTCGCACACAGTCGTTTACCATCAAAGGGCTTGGTCAGGAAATCAAATGCACCTTGCCGCATGGCATCAACGGCTACATCAACCGAGCCATGGGCCGTCACTACCACCACAGTACAGGGAATATGACGCTCATTGATAAAGCGCAAGATCTCCATGCCCGAGATGTCCGGCAGCTCCAGATCCAGCAGTACAACCTGAGGCAGCTGTTTTTCAAGCTGCTCGAGTACCGGGAGTCCCAGTGAAAAATGGACAACCTCAAAGGGCTCGCTGCGCAGATAATCCTTGTATAGCAAAGCCAGCGTTGGGCTGTCTTCGACGAGAAAGATTAGAGGACGAGAGGAAGTCACACACATTCTCCTTCCGAATAGTTCCTCTATTGGGTCTAACAGACAGAGAGATGAACGACAAGGAGGGGAAGCCACTTATTCCACATGTGTTAGTGGGATCAACCTGAAGTGAGCTCAGGCGACCAATGGCAATCGGTAGCAGTTGACCTCGGCAAGACGCCGGTAGCTTAGAGCAGGGAGAAAGTTCGCCACCAGCAAAAGACCATAGCCCTGATCGCGCATGCCGCGGCTGGGGGCTGTTATCCGTTGAGCCAGTAGACCATGGAGAACCGGGTCAAAAGGGGCACCATCGTCGCGGATTTCTAACCACTTCTCCTCTCCTTGTTGCCAAATCACAACGCGAAAAATGGCGGCCGATGGCGATGAATGACGAACCGTATTGGTCACCAGCTCAGTGACACCGAGTAGTAGAGCTTGCCGCTCTATCTCGCCCCCGCCAAGACTTTGCAGCTGCTGGGCCAACGCCCAACGCATCTGGCGACTGCCAAGCAGACTCGCTTCACATGAGTAGCACCAGAGGATCACACCGGGTGGTGATGCCCCGCAAGCAACCATCGGATGCTCTGATGCTGCTAAGGCTGGTGATTGTCTCATAGCGTGCCATCCGTGATGCCATTGAGATAATCCTCTTGGCTGCTATAGCAGGGGACACTGCGATCAATATGCAACAGTCGCAATAATTCACGAGGCTGCCCCGGCTTGCAGATCAGATGCAGATAGCGGCCATGATCGGCCAGACGCTTATAGAGAAAGATCAGGGCACCAATACCAGATGAGTCGACAAAAGGTACTGCGGTCAAATCGACCAATACCTCCTGGCACTCTCCCGGCATCTGCTCAAGCACCGGTGTTAATTCTTCACTGGCCAAGGCATCCAATTCGCCATCCAGTGTCAGAACACAAGTTGAACCAAGCGCAGATATGTGGTGTTTCATGGTAGACCTCCGCGATGTGACACAAGGTGTCATCGCATAGGTCATGCCAACGCCAAAGGGAGATAAATCAACTGAATATTAAGCAAAAGAGCCTCGTAAGAGGCCCATTGCCGCTGCAAATTGCAAGCCGCCTAACCCGGATAGTGCAATTTGCAAATTTCACGGCAGCAGCCAGCAGCAACTACCGCAAGACCCCGAATGTATCGCTCCACTCGTTAGCGTCGCATCGGTACCTGATTACTGGCCTCATGCCAGATCACCTCCAGACCGCGAGCCCGGATGGCATCTGCGACCTGGCCTACTGCCCGAGCATCATGGATAGCAAACTGTTCGAGCTCCCGCTGTGGGCTGGCGTAGCCGCCAGGTTGGGTACTAGAGGCGGCGCTAACGCTGGTAATACCGAGCGGGATCACCGCATCACGCAAGGATGCAGACTCCCGGGTCGATAACGAGAGCTCCAGTTCGGGATCAAACAGACGCCAGGCACAGATCAGTTGCACCAGTTGCCGATCCGTCATCGGGTGACTCGGGTTGAATCCCCCCGTACAGGGGCGCAAGCGCGGAAAGGAGAGTGAATAGCGACTCTTCCAGTAACGGTTCCGCAAATAACTCAGATGGTGAGCCAGCATCAAAGTGTCGGCCCGCCAATCGGCCAACCCCAGCAAAGCCCCCAGCCCCATCTTGTCGATGCCCGCCTGCCCAAGTCGATCGGGGGTCTCCATGCGCCAGCGCATATCCTGCTTCTTGCCCCTCAGGTGGTGCGCGGCATAGGTTGGTTGATGGTAGGTCTCCTGATAGACCATGACGGCATCGAGCCCCAGCGAGATCAGCTCCCGGTACTCCTCCGTCGCCATCGGTTGCACCTCCATCATCAGATAGGCCGCGTAGGGACGAACCACTGGCAACATGCGCCGGAAGTAGTCCATTCCCCCCTTACTCTCGTGCTCACCGGTCACCAGCAGCAGGCTTTCGTAACCCATCTGACGGATCACCTTGCACTCGGCTATCGCCTCAGCCTCCGTCAAGACCTTGCGCTTGAGCTTGTTGCTCATCGAGAAACCACAATAGCTGCAGTCATTGGCACACAGGTTGGTCAGATAAAGGGGGAGATACATACTGACCCCCTGACCAAACCTCTGGCGCGTCAACTGTTGCGCCCGCTCGGCCATCTGCGGCAGATAAGGCACGGCAGCCTCGGAGATCAAGGCAGAAAAATCCCTGATCGTCGGACGACTTGCCAGCAAGGCCCGCTCGACATCCGACGCGGTGCTGGCCGCGATCTGGCCCTGCAGTTGCACCCAATCCAGCTGTTGCCACCGCTCGAAAAAGCTCATGAGACCTCCGGATCCAGGGTGGCCAAAAAGGCGGTCAGCGGGCTGGATGCCGAGGCCCCGAGGCGACGGGCCGCCATACCCGACTGATAGGCCAGCCGCCCGCCTTCAACCGCCAGACGAAACGCATAAGCCATCGCCACTGGCTCGGCCGCCACCGCGATGGCGGTATTAACAAGAACAGCATCGGCGCCCAGCTCCATCGCCTCAGCGGCATGGGAGGGTGCACCAATGCCGGCATCGACCACCACGGGCACGTTGGCCTGCTCGATGATGATCTTCAGCATCTCCCGGGTGCTAAGCCCCTGGTTCGAACCGATCGCTGCCCCCAGAGGCATCACGGCCGCACACCCCACCTCCTCGAGTCGCTTGCAGAGCATGGGATCGGCACCGCAGTAGGGCAGCACTACGAAGCCATCACGCACCAGTTGTTCCGCCGCCTTGAGGGTTTCTATCGGATCGGGCATCAGATAGCGTGCATCGGGATGGATCTCGAGTTTCAGCCAGGAAGTCCCCAGAGCTTCGCGGGCCAGATGCGCGGCGTAGACCGCCTCCTCGGCGGTACGAGCCCCCGAGGTATTCGGCAACAATTGAACCTCAAGCTGCTGCAAGGGCATCAGTATCTGCTCATCCGGCCCATCCAGTCGCACCCGGCGTAGTGCCATGGTGGCCAGCTCGGAGCCTGATGCCTGAATAGCCGCGGCCATCACCTGCGCGGAGGCAAACTTGCCCGTCCCGGTCAATAAACGGGAGTTGAATTGGCGATTGGCAATCTGTAACGGCTCTGTCTGAAAAAGAGTATTCATCCTCAACCCCCGGCAATGGCTTGAAATAGTTCCACCCGATCATCGCGGGCAATTTGGCGGCTAACCCAGCTCGAGCGGGGCAACACCTGTTCATTGATGGCAACCGCAACACCCAGCCGTATACCATCCGAAGATCCGCTGGCCGCAAGGCCATAGCCCTCCTGCCGCAAGAGTTCCTGCACCGACAACTCGGCACACCAGGGCCGGATCTGGCCGTTGAATAGAAAGCTCATCGTTTATCATCCTCTGTAGCGAATCGCATCGTGTCATGGAGTACCGGATTATTAACAGCCGCAGGGTGCACACCATGTCCACAAACCGGACAGAGCGGATCGGCACGCAACTGGAGGTGACGCCAGCTTCCTTGCAGGGCATTGAACAGACTCAACCTCCCGAGGGCTGGCGTCTCGATCCCCGCCAGAAATTTCAGCGCTTCCAACGCCTGCAAACTACCGATCACGCCGACGGCTGGGCCCAACACTCCGGCCGTAGCGCAACTGAGCGATGGCTCCTGAGCGGTAGGATAGAGACAGTGGTAGCAGCCATGGCGTCGAGCACTCTGACGGCGAAAATCAAACAGTGCCAGTGAGCCCTGCCACCCCGAGACCGCCGCGCTGAGCAGCGGAATGGCCAACGCCACGCAGGCGCGATTGAGCAGTTGGCGGGTTGCCATGTTGTCGGAACAATCGAGCACCAGATCGACCGATTGGCCATCGGGCCGCAGCAACGCCACCCAATTTTCCTCAGACAAGGCGGCAACGGCCTGGATGGATATCTGCGGGTTTAACTGCCGCAACTGCCGCGCCGCCAATTTCCCCTTGGCCTTGCCACAATCGGCCGTGCAGTAGAGGATCTGCCGCTGCAGATTACTCAGCTCCAGCACATCGCTCTCGCTGAGCCACAGTTCCCCCACCCCGGCGGCGGCCAGATAGAGAGCGACCGGACTGCCCAGACCACCAAGCCCCACGATCAACACCCGGGCTCCTTGCAACCGCTGCTGACCCAACTCACCAAATTCCGGCAGCAACAGCTGGCGGCCATAGCGCAACCAGCTCAGATCATCCAGTGAGTGCTCAGACATCGGCCACCTCCCGAAGTTGTAGATGCCCAGGCTCCCATGCACCAACACCGACCTGCGCCAGCAGCTCCCGAGTCACCTGCTCCGGATCGGACGCCTGCGTGATGGCAGTCACCAGAGCCACTGAGCCAACCCCAGTGGCCAGCACGGATGCCACCCGCGCCCCCTGAATGCCGCCGATGGCCACCGTCGACTGGTTTGTCAGCAACCGCACATACCGCTGCAGACGATGGAGACCCTGCGGGGCTGAGGGCATCTGTTTGGTACGCGTCGGAAATATATGGCCCAAGGCCAGGTACGAGGGCTGCAATGGCAGGGCCCGAGCTATCTCGTGATAACCATGGGTCGAGATCCCCAGCCGCAGACCGGCTTGCTGAATGGCGGCCAGATCCGCCGTCTGCAAATCTTCCTGCCCCAGGTGGACACCATAAGCGCCATGCCGGATGGCCGCTTGCCAGTAATCGTTAATAAACAAGCAGGCGTCATAGCGCCGTCCTAACGCCACCGCCTGGGCTATCTGCCGATCCAGATCCGGAGCCTCCGGGTCCTTGATCCTCAGTTGCAGGGTTCGCACGCCCCAGTGCAGAAGTTTTTCCAACCAGGCCACCGAATCGACCACCGGGTAGAGACCCAGCCGCTGGGGACATGGAGCAAAAGGCGCCAGCGGATGGGTGACGGCGCTCCTCTGCGTCACAGGAAATAACTTGAGCGCGATAGCCTCCGGACTTCCCGGCAGGATCACGTGCGGGAAGTGATCCAGCTCGCAGGGCCAGCCCAGATGGGCAATGGGGCCTGCGCCTCTCCCCAGCGGATAGGCAGCCGCCAGTCCCTGCTGCAGATAGGCCCGGGCAAGGGTGATGGCATCACTGATTTCATACTGTTGTGCCACCAAGGCAGCGATGGCCGCCGAGTAACAGCAACCGGTGCCATGACCGTGAACCGTGGCTAGGCGCGGAGCACTCAACCAGAAGCTCCTGGTACCATCACTGAAGTAATCCAGACAGAGATCCCCCTGCCAGCTTAAGTGCCCTCCCTTGACCAGCACGGCACGAACCCCGCGCGTCAGCAGCTGCCGCACGCCGGCAATGAGCGCGGCGGCCGAGGTCGGAGCAATACCGGTCAGACGGCGCAGCTCATCGCCATTGGGAGTCAGTAGATCGAGGTGAGGAAACAGACGCTCTATGTTCGGCAGTAGATCGTCATCCGCCATGGTGTGTCCAGTGCTAGCAATGGCGACCGGATCGTAGATCACGAAGGGGACCTTGGCCGTCCCCGCGCGTAACAGCGCCAACTGTTCGGCCAGAGCCACCAGATGGGCCCCACCGGGCAGCAGGCCGATCTTGATGGCCGATGCCGGCAGATCGTCCGCCAATGTCTGGATCTGCGCAATAAACTGGAGCAGAGATACCGCCTCGACAGCGCGCACTTCGCAGGAGTTTTGTGCCGTCACGGCCGAGATCACGCTGCAGCCATGGGCTCCCAGATCGTGACAGGTCAATAGATCTGCCTGCAGACCCGCACCACCTCCACTGTCTGAACCGGCGATCGACCAGACAATCGGGCGCGGGACCAACGGCTCTCCTGGCAGCAAGGTATTGGTCATGGCGTCACCTCGGGATCGACAGATTCAGCACTCAGATAGAGTTCCTGACCCGATCGACGAAAGCGAGCCGCCTGCTCTGCCATCCCGACCTGTTTGGCAGCCTCAATATCGCGGACCTCCTGACTGATCTTCATCGAGCAGAATTTCGGGCCACACATGGAGCAAAAATGGGCGACTTTCCCCGACTCCTGGGGCAGATCGGCATCGTGGTAGGCCCGGGCCGTCAGGGGATCGAGCGCCAGGTTAAATTGATCCTCCCAGCGAAATTCGAACCGGGCCTTGGACATGGCATCGTCGCGGACTCGTGCACCAGGATGCCCCTTGGCCAGATCGGCGGCATGGGCGGCTATCTTGTAGGCGATGAGTCCCTGTTTAACATCCTCCTTGTTGGGCAGCCCCAAGTGCTCTTTCGGTGTGACATAGCAGAGCATGGCGCAACCGAACCAGCCGATCATGGCGGCCCCGATCCCGGAGGTGAAATGGTCATAACCGGGGGCTATGTCGGTGGTCAGTGGCCCTAGCGTGTAAAAGGGCGCGCCATGACAATGCCTGATCTGTTCATCCATGTTGGCCTGGATCAGGTGCATCGGCACATGCCCCGGCCCTTCGATCATCACCTGAACATCGTACTCCCAGGCGATCTGGGTCAGCTCGCCCAGGGTTCTGAGTTCGGCAAACTGCGCCTCATCGTTGGCATCGGCTACCGAGCCTGGCCGCAGGCCATCCCCCAAGGAGAGAGCTACATCGTACTGGGCACAGATCTCGCAGATCTCGCGAAAATGACGATAGAGGAAATTTTCCTGATGATGTGCCAGACACCATTTGGCCATGATGGCGCCGCCCCGAGAGACAATCCCCGTCACCCGGCGCGCCGTCAGCGGAATATAGGCCAGCAGCAAACCCGCGTGGATGGTGAAATAATCCACCCCCTGCTCGGCCTGCTCAATCAGGGTATCACGCATCAGCTCCCAGCAGAGATCCTCGGCCACCCCGTTGACCTTCTCCAGCGCCTGGTACATGGGAACCGTGCCGATAGGCACAGGGCTGTTGCGCAGGATCCACTCCCGGGTCTGGTGGATATGGCGCCCGGTGCTCAGATCCATCACGGTATCCGCCCCCCAGCGGGTAGCCCAGACCAGTTTCTCCACCTCCTCCTCGATGGAGGAGCTGACCGAGGAGTTACCGATATTGGCGTTTATCTTCACCAAAAAATTGCGACCAATGATCATCGGTTCGGCTTCCGGGTGGTTGATGTTGGCTGGGATGATGGCGCGCCCAGCTGCAACCTCGGCACGCACAAATTCCGCCGTGATCCCCGGCTCTCCCGCTGCCCCCTGCCGCTGGTTCTCCCGCAGGGCGATATACGCCATCTCCGGCGTGATGATGCCAGCCCGGGCATAGTGCAACTGGGTCACCCGAGCTCCGGCCTTCGCCTTGCGGATCCGCGCCGGATGGTGCATCACAGGTACCTGAATGGCCAAATTATGCTGCTGGCTCCGGGCATAACTGGAATTCGGACTGGCGATCAGCTGCGTATCCTTGCGTGCATCAATCCAGGCGTCACGCAGCGGCGGCAAGCCCATGGTCACATCGATCTCCTGAGCCGGATCGCCATAGGCTCCCGCCGTGTCGTAAACCAGCACAGGATCATTCGGCTGGTAGAGTGGCGCCTCCGGTGTGCCCCCCAGCAGTGTCGGTGACAAATGAATACGGCGCATCGGCACCCGCAGATCGAAGTGGCTACCACTGGGCTCGGTATGGGTTGCCCGCAGATAGACGCGGTCCGAGTTGGGGAAAGTCTCCCCGGCTAATTGTGTGATGAAACGCTGGGCCTGTTCGCGCCGTTCACGGCGAGAAATTCCTGCCGGTTGGGCGTCGAGCGCTGATGTATTGGTGTTCGATCGAGACATAGCAAAATTCACCTTTGAGGAAGTGGCGTGATTTGCTTGTCTGGAGTGGCGTAGGAGGGAGTAACAATCTGCTAGCGGCAGATTTCAACCAGAAGGAGCGGTTGCGGCTTCTTCGTTCGACCCGGATCACCGGCAGATTTGTCGATGATTCCTGGTCTCGAAGCGCTTGCCTTACTCTTGTTTCCCTTCGCAGGTTCTAGCCTGATCAGGTTCCACGGATCCCGAATTAACGGTCTCAGCCCAGTTGGGCACTCCGACAAGATGTGCCGCAGTATGCCGTGGATTGCCGCTTAAGAACAAGAGGTTCTGAACTGGCGACAGGGTTCGCTTGCTCTCGAGATCCGGCGTGACCCCGGCTAACACATAGCGATATACTTCAACATCGGATTTTAATGGTACAAGAGAGACGTGAGTGACAAATAAACGATATATCCTGCTGACTTGTTCACTCATCTCATCTCTGCTCTGGTTCATGCGGCACCACTCACCCGCACTCACCTTGCCGATGGCCGCCTGATCCAGCTCGATGACGACTACACCTGGCACTATGTTCTCGACGATCTCGCAGCCAATCCGGCAGTCGCCGCCAACGAGACCGGAATGAGCCAACTAGGCTCCCAGGTGCTTGCCGATCCCAACCTGTTGCACACAGTGGCGGCGTCCGGGGTCAAGGTGCAACTGATCAAGCAGCAGCGCAAGGGTGATCAACTAGGGCTGACGCTCTACGTCAGTAATCTTGCACCAGGTAGCGTGGTTCGGGTGCATGGGCGTATTACGCTCTACTCGGCTCAAGGGCTTCGTTTAAGCCAGCAGGAGTCTCCATTCTGGCAAGCCGAATACCGTCTGCCGGAGAGCTATCTGCGCCAAGATCAAACCCGTCCGTTTCGCACCCTCTGGCTCCCCTTGCCGCCCCATGAGGATGCCCCCCTGATTCGGTTAGAAATAGTCGATGTCGAGCGCCGCTCCTGAGATCACTATCAACCAGCCTTGATTTCGCAATTGCATCTATTATGTCAAATACCATACCAAAACAATCCTCATCCAGGATTGTTAACATCACGCTCTAGTATTCGTACCCAACACACTGACCACGCTCAATCGGTGCTAAAGCCTCTAGAGCTAGTGCCTTGGGCTGAGCAACCCACTGACTACGCCACTGCGGAGCACAAAAACTTTCGGGCCAGTACTCCTGTTGTCTGACAATTTTGCCATCTTCAACCGTACTGAAGGTAATGGTTCTGGCCCGCTGAATTCCATCCGTGATAAATACGTTCGAAACCACCTGATTCCCCTGAACCAACAGGCTTTCAACCTTGAACTGCCAGGGGGCATAGGACGGGTAATGAATATTGATCATCGCGTAATTCCAGGCCCCCTGCACCACCTCACCGGATTGTGGCCAGACACACTCAAAATCATCACTCAACCACTCACCGGCGCCCAAGAAATCGTTCATGTCCATACAACGCCAAAACGCTAACACCACCTCTTTGACATTCATATCAATCACTCCTCGCCTATCTGACAGGCTTTGGACTCGATAACGTCTGGATTTGATTAATTGTTCTAATCTTTCATATGAAAGTCAACGAGGAGAAACAATTCCCGATACATCTGACAGTAGGATGGGCTGCAGATGGAGCTTTATTCGGAATTCTCTGCGCTATCTATTTTTGACCGCAAAACGCAGGTAAAAAAAAGAGCGCCGAAGCGCCCAAAAAATACGAATGAAAACAGGTTAATATGGATTCATAGAGAGCTAATTGGCTCGAAACTGGTTACACACAGGATCATAGTGATACCCAATCTCCGCCATACGTTGAGCTAATTGCTGGCGGTCAAAATTAAACATCGACAGTAACTCGTCCAGTGAATCACACTCCAAGCGCAATTTTTCGTTGATGATTCCCAACAAGATATTGGCATCCATACGCAGATATGAACTTAGATCCATGGCCACTTCCCCCTGTCAGCTACATGCTTAGCGCTAAATATAGGACGATTTATACGAAATTCGCCGGGGCGCGATCACATTTCATCATCTCATCGCAACCGGAATAACCCGTGGTCAGCTATCGACCATGACATGTTAAACTTCTATTCTCATCTTTCCGATGGAGCCACTATGTCAATTCTGCGAGTGCTGTTACTGACCATCTGTGCCTTTGCCGTGCAGGCCGAGGAGATCGTCATTCTACCACTACACCATCGCTTGCCTGAGCAGGTGCTCCCAACGCTCGAACCCTTGGTAGCCCCCGGCGGTTCCATCGTCGGCGCCGGAAACCAGCTATTTGTGCGCACCAGCCCGGAGAATCTGCTTGATCTGCAAAAAGTCTTGCAAGCAATCGATAAGCCATTACGCCGCGTTCTGATCTCGGTGCGCCAAGGTAATGGCTCGAACCAGCAAAACCAGGCACTACAAATAGAGCAAGGCAATATTCGTCTCGGCAAACAATCGCAGATCAATATCAATGGTGTGGTGAGACAAGGCGAACATTCAGGGAGTCAACAGACCACCCAGCAAGTACAGACGGTTGAAGGAAGTGCAGCTCAGATTTATCTGGGGCAATCGCTCCCAATCGCCATGCGTCAAGTCTGGCTGGATCATGGGCAACCAACAATTTCCGACTCCGTCCAATACGTGGATATCGGAACCGGATTCACGGCACAACCTAGAATCAATGGCGACAATGTATTCCTGACCATATCCCCCCTGCAGCAACAGATGAATGGCGGAAACATCGAACAATCGTCGCTGAATACAACCGTCAGCGGCCGCCTCGGGCAGTGGCTATCCATCGGTAGTTCGAACATCACCTCGACTCAACAACAACGTGGTTTATCTGGCACCTCATCACAACAAGGCGCTCAGCAGCAACAAGTCTGGCTCAAGGTGGAGCTGTTGGAATAACCTATAGCAGATGATCACATCCAAGAGAGTGTGCGCATGGACTCTATTCCCCACGCTTATTTCTCGTTCTCCTATAGTTGTTTATATATTTAGAGTATCGCTCTCAACCTAGGAGTCTAGCCATGCCGCTAACTCGTTGGTTTTTGCTAGCCACAACCATGTTACTGATACAGCAACCGGCACTAGCCAAGGAGTGCATAGGCGTCATTAGTGCGGGTTCTGGTAATCACTTCTGGCGAGCAGTTGAATCAGGAGCCAGGAAAGCAGGTTCTGAGTTTGGCTATGAAATCTTTTATCGTACCCCCCCGAATGAGAGCGCTATCAAGGAGCAAGGGCAACAGCTCACTGATGCAATCAAAAGAGGCTGTGTGGCCATAGTTCTAGCTCCCAACTCCCCAACTCGAATCACAGAAATCCAAGCGTTTAATAGTCAACACACGCCTGTGGTCATCATCGATCGTGATATGCAGCTCGAGCCTGTTTATGCCAAAGTCATGACCGATAACTATCGAGCCGGACAACTTGCCGCCCAGCAGATGATTGCAGCCCTCGAGAATCATGGATCGGTTGCCGTTTTAGGCTTGCAGCACGGAATATCTTCCACGGACGCCAGGGAACAGGGATTTATCGACACCATTCGCTCGTCAAACATAACACTACTACCCATGATCCATTTGGGCACCGACATAGCAGAAATCAGACTCAATGCCGAGCACTATCTGAATCAATATTTTGAAGAGATGGACGGTCTATTTACCCCCAACGAGATGACAACGCTCGGCGCTCTGGCTGAACTGCGTTTAAAGGCAAAAATGGGAAAATTCATCCATATCGGCTTTGATATCGACCGGTATCTGCTGCAAGGGCTCTCTAGCGGTGAGATCTCAGGTCTGGTTCTGCAGCAACCCCATGAGATGGGGTATATGGGGGTTAAACTGGCGGTTGATGCCTTAAATGGCAAAGAGAAACCCGCCGCTATCATCTATACCTCGGCCTACTACCTGACGAAGAAAAAAATGGATACGCCCGAGGGGAAAAATTATTTACAGCTCAACACGGATGAAGGTAGTGCCTTGAGAACGAGAAAAGCCTCCAAGTAACCTGTAACTCAGGCAATGACAGGACGATTCACATCGGCGTTACTCGGCACACCTGCATCAAACAAAAAAAGCCGTTCATTCAGTGAACGGCTCTTCTATTTGACCTCATTTTTGAACCCGCTCTAGGAGCCAACCCAGAGCAAGATGGCTAATAGCTGCGGGGAGAGAATACGCAGAAACATCACCAGCGGATAAACAGTCGCATAAGCCAATGAGGAAGCCTCGCTAGTCGGATGCAGGTTATTGGCGAAAGCCAGCGCAGGAGGGTCTGTCATCGAGCCGGCCAACAGACCGCATAGGGTCAGATAGTTGATCTGGGCCAACCAGCGAGCCAGCACGGCAACAGTTACCAGGGGGATCAGAGTAATCGCCACCCCAAATGCCATCCACAGCACACCTTCCCCCTGAACCAGGGTCTCAACGAAGTTACCCCCTGCCTTCAGCCCCACCACGGCAAGAAACAGCACTATCCCCAACTCGCGCAGTGCCAAGTTGGCGCTTGGCGGCATAAACCAGTACAGGGGGCCAATACTGCCGATACGCGACAGGATCAACGCCACGACCAGAGGCCCACCGGCTAAACCCAGCTTCAATGCTGCCGGAAACCCTGGTATGTAAAAGGGGATGGAGCCGAGCACAACCCCAAGGCCTATCCCGATAAATACCGGCAACATCTGCACCTGTTGCAATTTTTGTTGGGCATTCCCCACCAGGCTGGCAACCGCCTCAATGGCCTCCGGTCGCCCGACCAGATTCAAGATATCACCGAATTGGAGGGTTGAGTGGTTGCTGGGAACCAACTCGATGCCCGCCCGGTTTAATCGGGACACAACAACATCGTATTTAACCTTGAGATCGAGCTCCAATAGACTCTTGCTCAACACCTGTTCATTGGTCACCACCACGCGAACAACGCGTAGATCGGTTCCTTGCGTCGATAACGAGGCTTCGACCTCTTCACCGATCACCAATTTGACACGTTTCAATGCCTCAGGCTCACCGACCAGGTGTACCAAGTCATTCAGCTGAACTCGGGTTGTTGCATGGGGCACCATCAGAGCCTCTCCCCGCTTCAGACGCGAGCAGATCACCTGCCCATCCTCCAGACTCGGGATCTCCTGTAACATCAAACCATCCAGATTGGGATTGCGGATTGCTAGGTTAATCGTCTGCAGATTCCGCTTTTGTTGGCCGCTTTGTTGCTCGAAGTTTTTGGCCTCGCGGTCGACATTGATCTTGAAGAACACCCGCACCAACCACATCGTCAACAAGATGCCACAGATGCCAAATGGATAGGCCACGGCATAGCCCATCCCCATGACCCCCATCTCGCTGGACTGAGCCCCCAGTTCACTCAAGATTTGCTGTCCAGCCCCCAAAGAAGGCGTATTGGTAACCGCTCCCGAGTAGGTACCCAGAATAACGGGCAATGGCACTCCGAAAATCTTGTGGATCAAAAAAGCCACGACAAAACCAAGCAAAACCAGCAAGGCAGCAAACATATTCAGTTTCAGCCCCGAGGTGCGTAACGAGGCAAAGAAGCCAGGTCCAACCTGAATACCAATCGTATAGACAAAGAGGATCAAGCCGAACTCCTGGATAAAGTGCAGGGTATGCATATCCAGCTGGGCACCGAAGTAACCCACAAAATGACCCACGGCGATGCCACCAAACAGCACACCACCGATCCCCAATCCAACTCCATAGATTCGCCAGTTGCCAATCCATAGTCCCAACACAGCGACCAAGGCGAGCAAGCTGGTTGACAGTGCAACATCACTCATGTGCAGACTCCCGGTTCCGGAGATAGGTGCCAAGGGGGACTCCGACGAAGAGCCCTCAGCTAGTGCAAGGTTATCAGCGGATTACAAATACAAATGGGCGATGCGGCACAGATCAAGGACTCAATCGTCTGTTTGCCGTAAAAGCCAGCCTATTGGGCCGTGAGTGTGTAGATAACTGGCAGATGCAAACGAGCGGGATGACCAACGCCATTGATGGTGTAAGGGGTAAATTGGTTCCGGGCAACAGAGCGTAGTGCCGCCTGATCCAGCAGCGCATAACCAGAGCTTTGCAGGATCTCTCGCTTGATCTGTTCACCGTTCGCATCCAGCCAAACCTCGACCATCACGGTTCCCTGCCAACCTCGACGCCGCGCCATGAGCGGGTACTCCTCAGGGATCGGCGTTCCACGGTAACGGGCTTGGGTAATGACGGGCCCACCAGGCTCGACAGCCACCGAGAACGGCTCCAGATCCATTTTTTGGGGCGAGGCATTACTCGGCTTAGTCATGCTCTGATTGGTTTCATTCTCTTTTGACGCAACAGCCCCGTTTGATTCTGCTGTGGTCACGGTTGGTTGCGATGCCGGTATGGCTGTCACAGCGGGCGTGGATGGCACATCGACCGGAACATGGTGAACAGCCTTGCGCGGATGCGGAACTGGCGAGGATGAAACCTGCTCATGCTTGGGATTCCGTCGCTGCTGGCTCGCAGGCAAGGCGCTGGGTTTTGGCTTGCTTGCCCCCTGTGTTGACAATTCGGGCGCATCAGAAGAAACCCGCGTGGGCGCTGGTTTAACCGCCGCATCCGCTGTTTTTGAATCCGCAATGCCGGAATGGGCCGAACGCCAATCAGCAGAGAGCAACGTTGCACGCACGAGTTCAGGACGACTCGAAGCAGATATCGACCGGAGGACAGAGCCAGGATGAGAGGCTAACCAGACAAAGAGCACAACCCCAAGGATATGCAGCAACAGAGTCAATGACCAGCTAGCGAGAATCAACATCCGGTGTGATATGGTCGTTCGTGGCGGTACAGGGCGCGTCATGGCACCCGAGAGAGAGTACTCGACCGCCTCCGGCACCTGTCCCTGACTCAACACAAACCGCCTACCCGGCCTTCAGCAAACCGAGCCTGGCGCCAGCCAGAGGCCTGCTGAATAACCTCCGGAATAAAATCCCAGAAGTCCTGCTCGAGCTCGGCGTAGTGTGCCTCGAGTTCACTCAGGGACCCAACCAGCGTATTCGTACGCTGGATGCGATGAGTTCCGATCTGATCGAGAGCTCGACCAATCACAGCCAGATCGGCATAGGCAGCTAACCAGTTCCGCTGCCGCATCCGCTCCAAAATAGCCAACAGGCTGGCAGGAAGCCAATCGCGATAATCCTCTAACGATTGGTAGAACCCCTGAGTAAACAGCAGTAAGGGCTCATCGCAGAAGCTACGCCAATGCCGCGCCAGAAAATGATCGTAAATCAGATCAATCATGACACCAGAAAAACGTCGCCGCGACGGCGAGATCCGCTGACGACTGCGGATGAACGCTGGGTGTTGATCGGTATAGCCATCGATGAACCGATGCAAAGCCACGCCGGAAGCCAGATCTGGAGGCAGGCCGCATGGAAGCGGCCCTTTGACAAAATCACCGAGCAATCCACCGACCCGGTCCGTCACCTGTGGCCCAGCCAAATACACATGGGCTAGGTAGTTCACGCCCTTCTCCCCGGACAGATGTTGCGGAAATTACCAGTCATAGTGTGCCCAAGGAGAGCCCTGAATTCAGGCGTCAGATTTCATCCAGATTGGCGGACATCGACTCTTTGAGCGTGCTCCAGATCTTGCCCGAATCGGCACCATATTGCCGAACCAGCAACCAGACCGCATCCGCCTTCCCCGATTCACGAGCCAATGCAGCCAGTTGGCGGTAAAAGGCTCGAGTACAATCGCGCGCCTGTTTATCGGCGAAGTAAAAACGGCCGATCCGGGTATAGAGTTTTTGAAACCCGTTCAGGATCAGTGCATAGATAGGATTACCCGAAGCAAAGGCCAGTTGGTGATAGAGTTGATAATCAAATTCGGCGAAGGCTTCCGCCTCCTCGCCCAACTCATCCGCCTGGGCTAACAACTCCAATACCCGTTCCGGGCTGTTTTTGACCGCCCCACGGAGAAAGATACCGCTGATGTTGGTTCGAGCCGAAAGTAGTTGGTCAATGAGCTCTGGAAACTTTTCCTGATCCAGACGAGCCAGAGTCTCCAGAATATTGAGCCCCGAGGTTTCCCAAAAATTGTTTACCCGAGTCGGCTTGCCATGCTGGATGGTCAACCAACCGTCACGAGCCAACCGTTGCAATACCTCACGCAGGGTTGTCCGTGTTACACCGATCAGTTCAGAAAGCTCACGCTCAGCCGGGAGTATGGTGCCGGGAGGGAATCGATTATTCCAAATCGACTCTATGATGTACTCTTCGGCAAAACCAGCCGGGCTTTGGGCTTTAATGACCATCAAAATTCTCTGTTTGGGGAAAAAGCAGGGCGGATGATAACAGAGCGCCGATGTTATCAACAAGCGCTGGTGCGACCAGTTTGTTCACAAAGCGAGCCCAGATGACGCCCCTGAGACAGCTCAGTGGGCAATACGGTCGGAACGCTCTCCCAGGCCAACGCAGTTCCAAACCAGCCTCGGCGGGAACTCTTCCATTTTTTGAAGAATTAGCATCTAATCAAGGCTCTATCGTAAGGAGCTCTCCATGATTAGCTATATCCGGACTATCAGCGGTCAACGCGCAGCCTGGCTACTGTTAGCCGCATCCACCATGATCTTCGAAATTTGTGGCCTGTTTTTCCAATATGTCATGGGGCTCTCGCCATGCGTCATGTGTGTTTATGAGCGGTTAGCCTTCATCGGTATTCTCATCGCCGCAGGCCTGGCACTGCTGGCACCACAAAAACCCTGGCTACGCTGGACAGCGCTGTTGCTGTGGGCCTACAGTGCCTTCCGTGGGCTACAGCTCTCGCTCAAACATGTGAGCTATCAACTCGATCCATCTCCGTTTAACACCTGCAGTCTATTTGCCGAATTCCCCAGCTGGATGCCCTTAGATAAGTGGATACCCTGGATGTTCAACCCGACCGGCGACTGCTCCGAGCGCCAGTGGGCCTTTCTGGGGTGGGAAATGCCCCAGTGGCTGGTGTTGATCTTCGGCTGCTATCTCGCCGTAGCCATCATCATCATGCTTGGTAATTTGGGTAAGGCTCGCTGCTGCCAATAAGCGCGATGCCTGCCACAGAAACGAAGAAGCCCCATGCGGTTTGCACCCATGGGGCTTTTTAGCACGCCGTCATCAGGACGATGGTCGTTTTGTCAGGGCTGCGCCAGCTTGAAGAGACGGAAAAAATTGGCGCTGGTCACAGCCGCAAGCTCTTCCACCGAACAGTTCCGCAACCAGGCGACATATTCGGCGACATCTCGCACATAAGCGGGCTCATTTTCGACACCTCGATGCGGAGCCGGCGCCAGATAGGGAGAGTCCGTTTCGATGAGCAGTCGATCGGCTGGCAGACGCCGAGTCACATCCCGCAAACGATCGGCATTGCGAAAGGTGACTATACCCGAGATCGAGACATAGAAGCCCAACGCCAGAGCCGCCTCAGCCATAGCCCACTCCTCGGTGAAGCAGTGAATAACCCCTCCGACGGCCTCGGCCCCCTCCTCACGCAGGATCGCCAGAGTATCTTCCTGCGCATCCCGGGTATGGATGATCAGCGGTTTATTAAGTGCCCGCGCAACCCGGATATGTTCACGGAAGGCCGCTTGCTGGATCGCCTTGTGCTCGGGATGGTAAAAATAATCGAGCCCGGTTTCACCAATCGCAACCACCCGTGGATCGGCTGCCAGGGTACGCAGTTGCTCCGGGCTCCAGGCAGACTCCTGATCCAGCGGATGCACACCACAGGAGGCGAATACATTGGGAAACGGGGTTATCGCCTCGAGCATCGCCGGAAATTGCTCCAGCGTGACGCTCACACACAATAGGTGAGAAACACCGCGGGCACCGGCCTTAGCCAAGACATCCGCGATATCTCGATGCTTTTTGCCAAAATCGAGCCGATCGAGGTGACAATGTGAATCAACGAGCAAGACGTTATACCTCAAGAATCAATTGGTTAAACCAGGCGGTCAGATGCAGAGATGGCATAGCACTGGGCATGCCTTCCGGCTCGGCGGCCAATGATTGCCAGCGAGCAAGAGCATCGAGAAGCCGCCCCGACGAAAAAGAGGCCAGATACGAGATGGTGTCTGGCACATCACTCATAACACACTCGTCAAGCGAACAGCCCGACTGAATTTTCAATGCATCGAGCATCAGGGTGTGCAGCCAGGAATGGGCATGGGGAGCTTCATTGAGCATCAATGTAACCAGGGGCGCCAACTGCTCGGGGCTGCGCAAAAACGCATCGAAACAGCCACACAACGCCCGCCGCCGAGCATCCAACCCTTCACGCAGGTAACTGAGCGTCTGCAAGGGAGCATACTGGTTCAATCGCAGATGCGGCAAACCCGCGCTGGCACCGCCCTCCTGAGCATGTAACCAGGCTAGCGTCGGGCCGATCTCAGGCTGACGAATGGGCATCTTCTGACAGCGGCTCAAAATGGTGGGTAACAGTCGATTGGGCTGATCGGACAGCAAAATTAGGTGTGAACGCCCCGCAGGCTCTTCGAGAGTCTTTAGCAATGCATTCGCCGCCGCCTCCGTCATCCGCTCGGCTCGAGCCAGGATCACCACCTTGGCCCCACCCAATTGGGGCGAGCCATTGAGCTTGCCGATCAGCTCACGGATCAGATCGACCCCCAGACTCTTCTCGGCAGAGTCACCAAGCTGCAATAGATCAGGATGGTGACCATGAGCCAGCAGAGTGCAGGCATGACAGAGACCACAGGCACCACTGGACGATGGGTGCTGACACAGGAGCGTGTGCGCCATCTGACGCGCTAAAGTCAGCTTACCCAACCCCTGAGGGCCACTGAGTAGCCAGGCATGGGCCAGACGATTTTGCGCGACACAATCCAGCCACCCCTGCCAATAAGGCATCAGCCAGGGATACATAACGCCGACTCCAATACGCGACGAATAGCCTGAGCAACCTGAGCCTCATTCTGACTGGCATCAATGACATGAATTCGAGGATCGTGCCGGGCCAGCGCCAGGTAACGCATTCGCGTCCGCTCGAAAAAGGCTTGCTGCTCCAGCTCGATCCGATCCAGCTCACCACGAGCTCGGGCGCGAGCCAGGCCAATCGCCGGATCAATATCCAGATAGAGGGTAAGATCCGGGGAAAAATCACCGAGCACGGCCTGTTTGATCTGGCGGATCAGCTGCTCATCAATCCCGCGCCCACCGCCCTGATAGGCCAGGGATGAGAGATCATGGCGATCACCAATCACCCAGGTTCCCTGCTGCAACGCCGGCTTGATGCGAGTCTCGACCAGCTGAACCCGAGCCGCATACATCAGCAACAACTCGGCCTGAATGGTCAGCGGTTCATCATGGATCTCTTTGACAATGGCCCGCATCCGTTCGGCTAGCGGGGTTCCCCCAGGCTCTCGGGTTTTCTCAATCTGCGAGATCCCCTGCTGGCGCAGCCAGGATTCGACATGACTAACCGCCGTACTCTTACCTGCACCTTCCAAACCTTCGATAACGATAAATTTTGCGGACATCAGGATCGCCCCAGAATATAGCGGCGAACCGCACTGTTATGTTCCGCCAAGGTACGAGAGAAGTGGTGCTCCCCGCCCCCCTTGGCAACAAAATAGAGATACTGGCTCGCCTGTGGATGCAAAGCGGCCTTGATTGCGGCCTTGCTCGGCATGGCAATCGGTGTCGGTGGTAACCCATCGATCACATAGGTGTTATAGGGGTTTTTATCCTGCAGATCGACTTTGCGAATATTGCCATCGTAGCGATCCTTGATGCCATAGATCACGGTCGGATCAGTCTGCAGCTTCATCCCTTTACGCAGGCGATTTAGGAAAACCGAGGCGATCAAGGGGCGTTCATTGGCCTTGCCGGTCTCTTTTTCGATGATGGAGGCCATGATCAACGCTTCATAGGCGCTCTTGTAGGGTAATCCCTTGGAACGTGACTCCCAGCTCTTGTTCAAGTAGTCATTCATATGAGCATTGGCTCGTCGCAAAATATCGATATCCTTGGTGCCCGCCGTGTAGGCATAGGTCTCCGCCAGAAACAGACCCTCGATATTTTCCTGCTTCAGATCCAGCGATGAACGCACCTCGGCCACATCATCCACATCCAGTGTTTGCTCGACATAGGGGGCAGCCTGCAGCGTGCGGATAAAATCTTCAATTCGCCCACCTTCGATCAAAGTGACAGAAAAGAGTACCTCCTTGCCACTACTAAACAGCAGCAAGGCATGGCTGACACGCCACCCCGATTCGATTCGGTAGGTTCCCGATTTGATTTGCGCCAGCTCAGGATGCAATTTAAGCCAGATCGGCGTCCAGAGTGGCGAGGTCGGCTGGCCGGCTAATTCACTCACCAACTGACGGACCGAGGTTCCCTTCTTGACGGTGAACAGGCGAGTTTCCCCAGCCAGAGTCAGGGAGTCCAACGATTTCAACTGATAGTGTCCCCACGCCAAGACACACAGCACAACAGCCAGAGCGAGCAGCAGCGCTATATTACGCCTTGGTTGTTTGGCAAAACGCAGCTTGCAGCTGGCGAGCCAGGGAGTGATCGTGATAGGTGACATCTTCAATTCCAGTGACAGGTACAACTTCCATCAGCGCATTGCTGATGAAAACTTCATCGGCGCTCTTCAACGCCGCCAGGCCAGCCCGTAGCTGGCAGCAGACAAGGCCTGATTGCGCCAATTGCTGCATGATCCAGGCCCGCATGACACCAGCCACACCGCTTGTCTGCAAATCTGGCGTGTATACTACGGAATCCCGCCGCCAAAATACATTCGCAGTGACCGTCTCGACAATATTGTCATCCGTATCCAGCACCACACCTTCAAGGGCGCCGCGTGTTTCCAGCTCCGCCTTGAGCAGAACCTGCTCCAGACGTCCCAGGCTTTTCAAGCCCGCCAAAAGCGGCGATGAACCCAAACGGCCCTGACAGACAGCCAAAGAGACGCCGGTTTGTTGCCATTGTTGGTAGATCGTCGGGTAGTCGTGAACCGAAATGATCTCACAGGGTGTTTGGCAAGCCCGGATACTGTAACCGCGAGGGCCGCTACCGCGCGTTATGATGATTTTCGCACTGCCGTGATGAACATCGGCAACACAGGAGAGTAAGCGGTCATAGAGCTTGCCAGGGTCGACCAGTGTAAGTTGCAGCCGTTCAGCGGACGAAATCAACCGGGCCCAATGCAGATCCCACAGCAGCGGTCTTCCCTTCCAGATCTGGATCGTTGTAAAGAATCCATCACCCAGCGCCAGACCACGATCATCGACCGGAAGCCATGACTGCAGCTGCCCGTTTACCCACTCCATAGACCACAACTCCATAAAAAAGGTTCAGTCCCAGTTACCTGTTGAGGATCTCTGCACCATCGACATGGTAGCGCACGCTGACACGCCGTGAACCCATCCATGGGGGCTTCGCCGCGCCATCCCTGGCGCAGAGGGTCAGCTTAGCGCGACCCAAGTCGCTGTGCTGAGTCGGAACTGTTCATCCGGGCACCAGGCCAACATCGGATGGACCTACCAACGCATCACTACGACATAGCCATAAAAAAAGGCCCGATACAGAGTATCAGGCCTCTACTGGCAACAGCCAGAATTTAGACGCGCTTGAAAATCAGGGAACCGTTGGTACCACCGAAGCCAAACGAGTTGGACAAGGCGTACTCAAAGTCGCCTTTCTTGGCAACATTCGGCACCAGGTCCAGATCGCACTCTTCATCCGGATTTTCCAGATTGATGGTCGGCGGAGCCACCTGATCGCGAAGCGCCAGCACGGTGACAATTGCTTCGACGGCCCCAGCTGCACCCAGCAGGTGCCCCATCATCGACTTGGTGGAGCTGATCATCAGATGCTTGGAGTGCTCACCGAAGGTCGCCTTCATGGCACGCAATTCAGCCACATCGCCCAATGGAGTCGAGGTGCCATGCGCATTCACATAACCAATCTTGCTCGGATCGATACCGGCATCCGCGATCGCATTACTCATCGACAACGCAGCACCGGATCCATCCGACGGAGGAGCTGTCATGTGATAGGCATCGGCACTCATACCAAAACCGGCGAATTCAGCATAGATGGTGGCGCCACGCGCCTTGGCATGTTCGTACTCTTCAAGCACCAGCACACCCGCACCATCACCGAGAACAAAACCATCACGGTCTTTATCCCACGGACGGCTCGCCTTTTGTGGCTCGTCATTGCGGGTAGACAGAGCCTTGGCGGCAGCAAAACCACCCATGCCCATGGGGGTTGAAGCCTTCTCGGTTCCACCACAGACCATGACATCAGCGTCACCGTGCGCAATCATACGCGCCGCAAAGCCGATAGAGTGA
This sequence comes from Aeromonadaceae bacterium, assembly GCA_018059485.1. Lineage (GTDB taxonomy): Bacteria > Pseudomonadota > Gammaproteobacteria > Enterobacterales > Aeromonadaceae > Pseudaeromonas. The sequence goes on from JAGOXX010000004.1 coordinate 25,591, forward strand.
GTCCCGGTAGAACAGGCCGTCGTCACGGCAATGTTCGGTCCACGCAGACCCTTCATGATCGACAGATGGCCAGAGACCATATTGATGATGGTTGATGGAACAAAGAATGGACTCAGCTTCCGGGGACCGCCAGCGATCATACTAAAATGATTCTGCTCGATCAGACCCAAACCACCGATGCCTGACCCAATCATGACGCCGACACGAGTAGCATTCTGCTCGGTAATTTCCAGACGAGAATCATCTAACGCCTGAAGGCCTGCCGCTACCCCATACTGGATGAACAGGTCCATCTTGCGGGCATCTTTGCGAGAGATACCAAACTGTTCTGGATCAAAGTCTTTCACCAGACCCGCAAACTTGGTCGGAAAATCTGCCGTATCAAAATGGTCAATATTGGTAATGCCACTCTGACCTTGCAGTAATGCTTGCCACGAGGACTCGGCAGAATGACCAACAGGAGAAAGCATACCCAGACCGGTCACCACAACTCTGCGTTTTGACACAGGATTGCCTCCGCGAGGTAAAAATTAAAAAGGGGAATAAAAGAAACAAGAGCGGGCAACGCCGCTCTTGTTGACCAGAAGATTAGTCCTGGTTGGAATTGATGTAGTCGATAGCAGCTTGAACGGTAGTGATCTTCTCTGCTTCTTCATCAGGAATTTCAGTGTCGAATTCTTCTTCCAGGGCCATTACCAGCTCAACGGTGTCCAGAGAGTCAGCGCCCAGATCATCGACAAACGAAGCTTCAGACTTAACGTCTTCTTCCTTAACGCCCAGTTGTTCGATGATGATTTTCTTAACGCGTTCTTCGATATTGCTCATGACCTGATTTTTCCTTTAGATATACGCAATTGCGTGTCGTTGCAGTAGTTTATTAGATTGTTCATAGTTTGCAAGACTGTTAGACCTGGTCTAACCAGGATTTTAGACATGTATCGCCTAAAAAACTGCATAGATATGGTCAATTTTCGCCCTGCTGATTACACCATATACATGCCGCCATTTACGTGCAGGGTTTCGCCCGTCACGTAAGATGCTTCGTCCGAAGCGAGGAACAGGACGGCGGCAGCAATCTCCTGGGGTTCACCCAAACGATTGGCGGGCACCTGATTCAGGATGCCTGCTCGCTGTTCATCATTCAGGGCATGGGTCATATCTGTAGCGATAAATCCCGGAGCCACAGCGTTGACCGTAATTCCACGCGATGCCACTTCCCGTGCCAATGACTTGGTAAAGCCAATCAGACCGGCCTTGGCTGCCGCATAGTTCGTCTGTCCCGCGTTACCCATGGTACCAACAACAGAACCGATACTAACGATACGGCCATAACGTTTTTTCATCATGGAGCGCAATACAGGCTTGCTCAACCGGTACAGAGACGTCAGGTTGGTATCGATAATATCCTGCCATTCGTCATCTTTCATGCGCATCAGCAGATTGTCCCGCGTGATACCGGCGTTATTGATCAGCACATCGACATCACCGAACCGTTCCTTGATGGCCGCATACAGCCCCTCAACCGATTCGCTGCTAGTCACGTTCAGCACCATGCCGCAGCCAGCATCACCCAGATAAGCAGAGATCGCATCGGCACCGGATTGGCTGGTTGCGGTACCAACAACCTTGGCACCCCTAGCAACAAAAGCTTCGGCAATCGCACGACCAATGCCACGACTCGCGCCAGTTACCAGCACAACTTTATTTTCAAAACTCATGATTCATCCTTACAGACGTCAAAATTATTGCAGCTTGGCCAGGATATCCTGCAGTGATGCCGGATCATTGATCGCCGCACCATCGACTCGCTTATCAATGCGCTTTACCAAACCGCTAAGCACCTTGCCAGGCCCCATTTCAACTTCGAACTCAACCCCGGCATTGGCAACAGATTCAACCGTTTCAGTCCAACGTACCGGGCTGAAAAGCTGGCGGACCAGAGCATCCTTAATACGAGCAGCATCAATTTCCGCGGTAACATCCACGTTGTTGATCACCGGGATGGTCGGACTCTTGATCTCGATGCTCTGCAGGGCGATCGCCAGTTTCTCGGCTGCCGGCTTCATCAAGGCACAGTGCGACGGCACGCTGACCGGCAACGGCAATGCACGTTTGGCACCGGACTCTTTCATCAGAACATTGGCGCGCTCAACCGCTTCCTTGTGGCCAGCGATGACAACCTGGCCGGGAGAGTTGAAATTAACCGGTGAAACAACTTGGCCTTGCGCAGCTTTTTCGCAGTTGGCAGCAATGCTTTCATTGTCCAGCCCAATAATGGCGGCCATAGCGCCCACCCCTTCCGGGACAGCCTCTTGCATCGCCAAGCCACGCAATTCAACCAACTTGACCGCGTCAGCAAATGCCAGAGCGCCTGAACAGACCAGAGCAGAGTATTCACCCAGACTATGGCCCGCCATCATGGCCGGCATGGGCGCATTGATGGACTGCCATACGCGCCACAGAGCGACTGAACTGGTCAGCAATGCAGGCTGAGTGCGCCACGTCTTATTTAACTCCTCAGCCGGACCGTCCATCACCAGCTGGAACAGATCGTAACCGAGAACCTGACTGGCTTCGTCAAACGTGGCCTTAACCACCGGATACTCTGCAGCCATTTCGGCCAACATACCCACGCTTTGCGAACCCTGACCGGGAAATGCGATCGCGAACTTAGTCATGTGTCATTTTCCTGTGAGATTAAAAACGAATCAGTGCTGAACCCCAGGTGAAACCACCACCAAAGGCTTCCAACAATATCAACTGGCCACGCTGAATGCGCCCAGAACGAACACCCTCATCCAGTGCCAATGGCACAGACGCGGCCGAAGTATTGCCATGACGATCCAGAGTCAAGATGACCTGATCCATCGACATGCCAAGTTTCTTCGCCGTTGCACTGATGATCCGGTAATTTGCCTGGTGAGGAACCAGCCAATCCAGTTCGGACTTATCGAGACCGTTGGCCTCTAATGTCTCGGTGACGATCTCACTCAAACGGGTCACGGCAACTTTGAATACGTCATTGCCTTTCATATACATATAAGCAGGGAAATCAGCAGCATCCGGTCCACGCTTGCCCTGTGGCAAACGCAGAAGATCGCCATAACGGCCATCCGCATGCATATGGGTAGAGAGGATCCCAGGCTCCTCAGAAGCGCCAATGATGACGGCACCAGCCCCATCACCAAAGATGATGATGGTGCCCCGATCAGTCGGATCACATGTCCGCGATAACATATCGGAACCGATAACCAACACACGTTTGGCCACGCCCCCCCGGACAAATTGATCCGCCACACTCAGTGCGTAGCTGAAACCGGCACATGCGGCCGCCAGATCGAACGCCGGGATCCCGGGGCAATTCAACAGCCCCTGGACTTCGCAGGCAGCAGAAGGAAATGCATTGTCAGCACTGGTCGTCGCCAGCACTATCATGTCCAGATCCGTCGCCACCAAACCAGCCGCTGCCAATGCGTTTAATGCGGCTTCATGGGCCATGGTCGCAACCGTTTCATGAGCAGCAGCGATGCGCCGTTCTTTGATACCAGTTCGCTCGACTATCCATTCATCACTGGTTTCTACCATCTGCTCAAGATCAGCATTGGTACGAACCATAGCGGGCACATAACTACCCGTGCCAAGAATTTTACTAAACATAGATTCGATTAGCGCCTGTTTATTGGTTCAGCTTCAAACCGCTCGGCAATACGCGTGGGAAGTTGACGTTCGACTTCCACAACAGCCTGCAGAATGGCATTGGAGAAAGCGCGCCGTTCGGCACGCCCATGACTTTTGATTACAATACCGCGTAATCCTAGCAGACTTGCCCCGTTATACTGGTCGGGGTTCAAGTGGGAAAGACGACGTTTAAAAAAACGGGTCAATAATAATTGCAGCCACCCGGCCAAACCATTCATCTGTTGATGGCTGGCCTGTGATAGCAATCGGACCATACCTTCGGCAGTTTTAAGGGCAATATTACCGACAAAACCATCGCAGACGATAACGTCGGCAACCCCAAGGAACAGAGCATCACCTTCGATAAACCCGCGATAGTTCAGACCAGCCGTAGCACCGATTAGTTCCGCCGCTTGCCGTACCTGCTCGTTACCCTTATTGGCTTCAGCACCGACATTCAACAAAGCGACACTGGGATTATCAATCCCCAAAACACAGTTTGCGACAACACTTCCTAGCATCGCGAATTGGCGAAGATTTTCTGGCGCACAATTCACATTCGCGCCTAAATCCAGCAAAACCGAGCGTTTTCCGGCAATGGTAGGCACACAGGTCATCAGGGCTGGACGTTCAACTCCCGGCAAGGTTTTCAACACATGCTTGGCAATTGCCATCAGGGCACCGGTATTCCCGGCACTGACGCAGGCATCGGCCCGCCCTTGCTGCACCAGTTCTAATGCAACACGCATGGACGAATCTTTCAGATGACGCAAAGCAAACGCAGGTTGCTCGGACATCGAAATGACCTGTGAGGCATGAATAATGACAACGCGAGGATGATTGAGTAGTGAGTGCTGAAGCAGTAGAGGTTGAATGCTGGGCAGATCGCCCACAACAAGCAGTTGTAAATGAGGCAAAAGCGACAGTGCCTGCGCGGCGGCAGGCACTGTTTCAGAGGGACCGTGGTCGCCCCCCATTAAATCTAACGCCAGGGTTAGAAAAGACAAAGGTTAATCCTGCTTAAATAAATTAAGCAATAACCTTTTTACCACGATAGAAACCGTCTGCAGTCACGTGGTGACGACGGTGAATTTCACCAGAGGTCGGATCCACGGTCAGTGCAGAAGCAGTCAGTGCATCGTGAGAACGACGCATACCACGTCTGGAACGGGTTTTACGGT
>JAGOXX010000172.1 GCA_018059485.1 Aeromonadaceae bacterium
CAGCATGCTGATGATGAGGATCAGCGCCACCACGCCGAGTGACAGAGCTATCGGGATGTGGATCCAGTCAATCAACAGCATCTTGGCGCCGATGAACAGCAGGATCACCGCCAAGCCATATTTGAGCAGCACGAAGCGATCAGCAAAGTCGGCCAGCAGGAAGTACATGGCCCGCAGCCCCATGATCGCGAAGATATTTGAGGTCAGCACGATGAAGGGGTCAGTCGTGATGGCAAAGATGGCCGGTATACTGTCAACGGCAAAGATGACATCACTGATTTCCACCAGGATTAACACCAGAAATAGCGGTGTCACATAGCGCACACCCTGTTGCCAGACGAAGAATTTTTCCCCGTGCAGAGTATCGGTCACCTTCAGATGGCCGCGTAGCCAGCGCAGCAGTGGGTTGGTGGCCAGATCCGGCTCCTGATCGGCCATCCACAACATCTTGGCACCGGTCAGCACCAGGAAGGCGCCGAACAGGTAGAGCACCCAGTGGAACTGGCTGATGAGCCAACTGCCGCCGAAGATCATGCCGGTCCGCATGACGATGGCTCCCAGTACGCCGTATAGCAGCACGCGCCGTTGCAGTTCGCCAGGAATGGCAAAATAGCCAAACAGCATCAACCAGACGAAGACGTTATCGACGGCCAATGCCTTCTCGATCAGGTAGCCCGTGAAAAACTCCATCGCCTTTTGGTTGGCCAGTTCGCGTCCGGCATTGGCATCCAGATACCACCAGATGGCACCATTGAACAACAGGGCGACGCCGATCCAGATCAACGACCAGGTGGCGGCCTCCTTCAGGCTGACCTTGTGCTGCTTGCCGCCTCCGACGAACAACAGATCGACTAGTAGCAGCAGGATGACGATCGCGGCGAAGCCACCCCACATCCACCAAGTTCCTAGTAACTCCATATTTTCACTCCACTATAAAAAGGCCTGAGACCGGAGTGGCACAGACCTTTCGACCCGAGGGGCGAAGAGATCCAGCCTGCATCCGGCAAGGTCTCACTTACAGCGGACGCCAACGGCTGGTCGCGCTGCCCGGGGGCCGAGTGCATGGCACTGTGCTGACGACCACCCAGCGTTGAAGTTACTCCCCTTGTAACAAAAAGGTTAATCGATCGTCGCTCCGTAGACCAGCAGGCAATTCCGTATCATGGCTCAGTTTTTGCCTTATAGACTCTGCTGTTTTTCCACCTGTATAGCAGTAACCTGTAGAGCTAATGCCGCTGGTTGGCATGGAAAACTGCGAACATAACTGCCCATCGTGGCTCAATATATGGTTGTAGAGGATGTTTTCATGAGTTATCCCAAGCCCCGCAGTCAGGCCATGCTGGCTGAGTTGTCTCGTTATGTGATTGCCGAACCCAAGCCGTTTGTGGTCGATCTGGCACAAAGCCGCGGGATCTGGCTGGCCACGGTGGATGGTGATCGGCTGATGGATTGGTGTGGCCTCTATGGGGCGCGCCTGCTGGGTTACAATCACCCTCGACTGTATGAAGCAGACTATCTGCAGCATCTGGCGCTGGCGGCCAATAACAAGATGGCCAATCCGGATTTTCTGACCGCCGAGTGTCTGGATTACTACCGTCTGCTGCATGCGTTGGCGCCGGAGTGTATGGCTGGACAGCCGGTCGAGGTCTATGTGGTGAACTCGGGGGCGGAAGCCGTCGAGAACATGCTGAAGTATTTCATTAACCTGCATCATCAGAAGCTGCAGGAGCAGGGGAAGCAGGTCACCACCCGGCGCTTCATCTATTTCGAACAGGCCTTTCACGGCCGTACCGTCTTCACGCTGAACATCACCCGATTGGCCAATGATCCGCTGGCGACGCGGGATTACCAGGGCATCATCCCCGACAATCTGCAGGTGCCGTTCCCGGCTTGGGATACTAGTTGCTCCGAGGCTGAGAATGAACAACGAGTGGATGCCTGTCTGGCCCAACTGGAAGATTTGATGCAGCGTTATCAGGATGAGATCGTCGGTGTTGTTCTGGAGCCCCTGCAGGGGGCCGGAGGCCACCGTATCGCGGCGCCTCGCTTCTATCAGGCACTCTCGGTGTTATGTCATCGTTACCAGATCAGCTGGGGGCTCGATGAGGTGCAGACCTCGGGAGGGCAGTGCGGCAAGGTGTTTGCGATCGACCTGTTTGATATCCCCTATCCACCCCAAGCGGTGGCCAGTGCCAAGAAGTTTGGTAATGGTGTCTTGTACATGCAACGCTCGATGCAGGATGTCGGTGTACTTGATTCAACCTGGGGCGGGACTCTAGCTGATATGGTGCGTTTTGTTCAGGAGTGGCGCATCGTCAGCGACGAGCAGCTGGTGGCGGCGGTTGCCGACAAAGCCGTACATCTGGTGGCCGGCTTGCAGCAGTTGGCTGATCAGTGGCCCGATAAACTGTACAACATCCGGGGCTGGGGCTTGTACCAAGGCTTCTCACTGCGTAGGCCCGAGCAGAAGGCGCGGTTGCTGGCGATGGCGCTGGAAGATGAAGATCTGCTGTTGCTGGGAGCGGGGACCGAGAGTGTTCGCTTTCGGCCGCCGCTGGATGTCACCCTGCCGGAGATCGATCTGTTACTGGCTAAGTTGGCGCGTCTGTTTACGGTGCTCTGAGCGGAAGGTTACAGGGGCGCAATCGCGCCCCTGATGACTCATGAGGGTAACAGTTCGCCGACGTTGAAGAGCGTCAGCAGCCCCAGTGCGGCGAAGATCAAGGCGGCTATGCTGTGCACCAGCTTCAGCGATATCTTGCCACCAATCTTGTCACCCACCAGTACCGCTGGAACATTGGCGATCAACATGCCAACCGTGGTGCCGGCCACCACGCTGATAAATGCGGAGTAGTGGGCGGCGAGTGCGACGGTCGCAATCTGGGTCTTATCGCCCATCTCGGCCAGAAAGAAGGCGATCAGCGTGGCGCCAAAGACACCGTAGCGGCCTGCCACCTGGGTATCTTCGTCATCGATCTTGTCTGGGATCATGATCCAGCCTGCCATCAACAGGAAGGAGATGCCCAGGATCCAGCGCAGCAGCTCAGGGCCCAGCAACTGAGTCACGGCATGGCCGACGGCACCGGCAAAGGCGTGGTTGAAAATGGTGGCGACGAAGATCCCGAGAATGATCGGGACAGGGTTGCGGAATCGGGCTGCCAGAACCAGCGCGAGCAGTTGGGTTTTATCACCCATCTCCGCCAGTGCAACTATGCCGCTCGATATCAGAAATGCTTCCATGGAACTCTCCGGGCCTGCTGTGAAAT
>JAGOXX010000046.1 GCA_018059485.1 Aeromonadaceae bacterium
GCATCTGACTGGGTGCACTTGAGCTCGGGCAAGGGTACCGGATCCTCCTTCGGCGGAGCAATATCGCCGTTTTTCAGGATCTTGCGGGTATTCTTGCAACTCTCATTGCTGCAAGCCATGAACTTGCCAAACCGGCCCGTCTTGAGCTGCATCTGTGAGCCACAACGCTCGCAATCAATAACCGGACCTTCATACCCCTTGAGGCGGAACTGGCCCTGCTCGATCACATAACCATCGCAATCCGGGTTGTTACCACACACATGGAGTTTGCGAGTCTCATCGATGAGGTAGGAGTCCATCGCAGTGCCGCAGACCGGGCAGCGACGCATCGCCCGCAACGCATCAACCTCGCCATCGTCGGAATCAGCCGCGATAAATTCGTCACCCGGCACCAGGTTGATCGTCTTCTTGCAGCGCTCTTTCGGGGGTAATGCATAGCCTGAGCAACCGAGGAACACCCCGGTCGTTGCCGTACGGATGCCCATCTTGCGGCCACAATCCGGGCAGTCGATGTCGGTGAGGATCATCTGGTTGCTGCGCATACCACCCGTGCTGGCATCGGATTCAGCCTTCTCGAGCGTCGCCTTGAAATCCCGATAGAAGTTATCCAGCTGAACCTTCCAATCCAGCTCACCTTCGGCGATGACGTCGAGGGAGTTTTCCATCTGTGCGGTAAAATCGTAGCTCATCAGCTCCCGGAAGCTCTCCACCAGCCGCTCGGTGACAATTTCCCCCATCTTCTCGGCATAGAAGCGGCGGTTTTCAACCTTCACATAGCCACGATCCTGAATGGTGGAAATAATCGACGCATAGGTCGATGGACGGCCGATGCCACGTTTTTCCAACTCCTTGACCAGAGCCGCTTCGGTGAAGCGAGCCGGTGGCTTGGTGAAGTGCTGTTTCGGGTCCAGAGCCACCAGAGCCAATTGATCACCGCTTTTCACCGCTGGCAATTCGATGTCATCACCCTTGCGTCCCATCGGTGGCAACGCCTTGGTCCAACCAGCAAAGCGCAGGATGCGCCCTTTGGCTCGCAATTCATAGTTGGCCGCGGCGACAGTCAAGGTACTGGAGTCATACTGTGCCGGCGTCATCTGGCAGGCGACAAATTGCCGCCAGATCAGATCGTACAAACGCACCGCATCCTGCTCCATATCATCGAGCTTGGAGGCTTTAACCTGCACGTTCGAGGGGCGGATCGCTTCGTGAGCCTCTTGGGCATTGGCTTTGGAACCATAGACCAGAGGGGCTTCCGGCAGGTAGTCGGCCCCGAACTCGTTGCCGATATACTCGCGCACCGCCTCGACCGCTTCCTGACTCAGATTGGTCGAATCCGTACGCATATAGGTGATATGACCCGCTTCATACAGCCGCTGAGCCATCATCATGGTTTTCTTGACGCCATATCCCAAACGGGTGCTGGCCGCCTGTTGCAGCGTCGAGGTAATAAAAGGTGCCGATGGCTTGCTGCTGGTTGGCTTGTCCTCACGGCTGATGACGCGGAATTCGGCAGACTGCAGGGCTGCGCAGGCCCGCTTGGCATCAGCTTCGACCACGGGGGAATAGCTGGCTCCATCACAGGTAACCACCTCCATGCGCAGCGCTTGCTTGGCTTGGGTCAGCAGGTCGGCATGGACATCCCAGTACTCTTCCGGCACAAACGCCTTGATCTCACGCTCTTTCTCGACGATAAGCCGCACGGCAACGGATTGCACCCGCCCCGCCGAGAGACCGCGAGCCAGTTTCTTCCACAGCAGAGGAGACACCATGTAGCCGACGACGCGATCGAGGAATCGGCGTGCCTGCTGTGCATTGACACGATCCTGGTTGAGACTCCCCGGTTGCGAGAAGGCCTCTTGGATGGCGCTCTTGGTAATTTCGTTAAAAACCACTCGCTTGAAGCGAGTCTCATCGCCACCGATCAGTTCCCGCAGGTGCCAGGCAATAGCCTCCCCTTCGCGGTCCAAGTCGGTTGCCAGATAGATGGTGTCTGCTTTTTCCGCCAGGCTCTTGAGCTCGTTGACGACCTTCTCTTTCCCCGGCAATACCTGGTAGCGGGCCGCCCAGCCATGCTCCGGATCGATCCCCATGCGTGACACCAGGGATTGGTAGTCGCGTTGTGCCTTTTCGGCGTCGCTCATTCCCTTGCTGGTTTTGCGGACGGTAGGCTTTTTCTCTTCCTGCTCCGTCGTACTCGCCGAGCCGCTGGTTGGCAGATCACGCACATGACCGATACTCGACTTCACGATGAAGTCCTTGCCCAGATATTTGTTGATGGTCTTTGCCTTGGCAGGAGACTCAACAATCACCAGTGATTTGCCCATAGACGCTTACTCTGTCCTTTAATGACGCTGGCTGGAAAACAGTAAGATGCCGCACCAAACATGGCGGCATCGCTTATTTATTAAAATGGAAGGCGAATCGTTCAGAAGCAACCTTTTTTATCAGCCCCCTGCCGTTGATGCTCAATTTCTGCACCGACACCGCAGATCTGAGCCTCATCAGCGACCGCCACCGCCATCTCTGCACGGATCCTGGGGGCCAGGCCGGGCCTTGATAAAACCCGGCTAATCAAGCCGTTGTTACTGATGAAATGGCGAACTGAGCCGTTGTAACAGATTCACGATCGTTTGATCGAGCAGCTGCGCCGTTTGGTGGCCCAGTCGCTCTGTCAGCCCCTTGTGCAGCTTATACTGCACCTTGACCACCTGCTTGCGTGCATAATTATCGAGCAGATAATCATCGCTGGTTCGCAACTCATCCACCAGATCAAGGTGCAAAGCCTCGTTGGCTAACCAGTGCTCGCCGGTAGCAACCTTATCCAGCTGAATACGCGGCCGGTGACGAGCGACAAAGCTTCTGAACTGCTGGTGAACAGACTCCAGCTCCTCTCGGAATTTTTGTCGACCCGCCTCATCGTTTTCACCGAACAACGTCAGTGTGCGTTTGTATTGTCCGGCGGTGTGCTGTTCATAGTCGATATCATGCTTTTGCAGCAAACGGTGGAAATTCGGCAACTGAGCCACCACACCGATGGAGCCGACGATGGCAAAGGGAGCCGCTATGATGTGTTGAGCCACGCAAGCCATCATGTAGCCACCACTGGCCGCTACCTTGTCGATCGCCACCGTCAGATGAAGACCTCGATCGCGCAGACGCTGCAATTGGGAGGCGCACAGCCCATAGCCATGCACGACGCCACCACCCGATTCAACGCGGACCAGGACCTCATCCTGCTCGGTAGCCATAGTCAATACGGCTGTCACCTCTTCACGTAGACTGGCGACCTCTTTGGCCTCCATTCCACCTTTGAAATCAATGACAAACAGACGAGGCTTGACCTCTTTCGTCGCATCTTGCTTCTTGCTGGCCTTGCGCTCTTTCTTGCGCTGCTTATGCCACTCTTTGGCCTTGTCGTCGCTCAGGAGAGCACAGTGCAACTGATCACGGCTCTGGTCATATTCGGCCGACAGGTCAAGTAATTCGAGCTCACCCTTACGTCCCTTATGCCGGGCTGCCGTCGCAATCACAAAAACCAAGGTGCCCCCAATGGCCAGCACCAACATCAGGCTCTTGGCTGCAAACAGCAAAAAATCGTACAAATAGTCCAAAATTGACTCCAACAGACGGGAAACCGCCCCATTCTACGAACTTTTTGCCAGTTGGCAAAATTCGCCCATGCCAAATCGCGGTTCTGGATCGCCGATCACTCATGGCAACCGAGGATTGCTATCGCCGATGAAGCATCCTGCCTTGGTTGTTTTTACACAGAGGAAGCTCCATACGAAACAGTAAGCTACCAGCAGCCATCATCTAATATGGCAACCTTCGATGAAACTGGCCTTCACCACTGGCCGGCAGCCATTCAATGTGTTTACACTGGAATTCGGCAATCGAGACTATTGAGTATGGCTAACCTGTTGAACTATCAGGCGGAACCCGGATTACTACGCAACAAGACCATTCTGGTTACCGGCGCAGGTGATGGCATCGGCAAAGAGGCGGCACTGACGTATGCCCGATATGGTGCTCATCTGCTTCTGCTCGGTCGTACAAGATCAAAACTAGCGACCGTCGCTGACCAGATCCGACGAGAAACAGGGGACGAGCCTCTGCTTGTCGAGTTTGATCTGGCAACCAAGACTCCCGAGGATTACCACGCACTGGCGCACCAGCTGACAGCCGAACGCGATCAACTCGATGGTCTGCTGCTCAATGCCGGGTTATTGGGCAGAGTGGGGCCAATAGAGCAGATTGACCCCCGCGAATGGCAGCAAGTACTGCAGGTGAATGTGACCTCGGCGTTACTACTGACTCAGGCCCTGTTACCTCTCCTGCGTTTGAGTCCAGCAGCTAGCATACTCTTTACCTCATCGGGTGTGGGCCGTCGCGGCCGAGCACACTGGGGAGCCTATGCCGTCTCCAAGTTCGCGACGGAAGGTTTGATGCAGGTGTTGGCAGCTGAGCTCGCCGACAGTACCATTCGCGTCAATGCAATTAATCCGGGGGCGACACGTACCCAGATGCGCGCGCAGGCTCGCCCCGATGAGGATCCACTACGACTGAGAACTCCCGCTGACCTGATGCCCCTCTATCTCTACCTGATGGGGCCCGAGGGACGAGAGATCCATGGGCAGAGTCTGGATGCTCAACCATCAGGAACCTAATCACCAGCACACAGGCCACGAGCAGAGTCGACTATAATAACAGTGGGATCGGGCGGTTCCATTTAACACAGGATGTCATCACGCATGTTTCGACCCAAAAGCACCCTTGAACAGTGGCGGATCTTCCAGGCGGTCGTCGAGTTTGGTGGTTACGCGCAGGCTGCCGAACGCCTCAACAAGAGCCAGTCGTCACTGAATCATGCCGTTGCTAAACTCCAGCAGACGCTTGGTGTTGCACTTCTCGAGGTGCGAGGCCGCAAGGCATTCCTGACCGAAGAGGGTGACGTGTTTCTGCGCCGCGCCAAACAGCTAACGCAGCAGATGGAAGAGCTGGAGTTGCTGGCGTTTAACATTCATCAAGGCTGGGAGGCAGAGGTGCGTCTGGCCATCGAGCTGGTACACCCCAGACCGCTGATCAGCCGAGCGCTGCAACTCTATTACCCCAAGTCCCGGGGCACCCAGTTACAGTTGATGGATACAGTGCTCACCGGTACTCAGGATGCCATCGTCGATCAGCAAGCCGATCTGGTGATCACCGGTCATGTACCCAAGGGGTACCTCGGTGAACCCCTCACCGAAATAACCATGGTACCCGTCTGTCACCCGCTACACCCACTGGCAACGATCACCAACGGTCTAGCCCAGACCGATCTGAGTCAGGAGTTACAGATTGTCATCAAGGACACGGGACGCGAGCCCAAAGAGCTGACCGGTTGGCTGAAAGCCGAACAGCGTTGGACGGTAAACAATTTTCATGAGGCGATCGGCATACTGTTATCCGGCCTTGGTTTTGCCTGGCTGCCGATACACCTGGTCGAGCCCCTGCTGCAACAAGGGCGTCTGCATCGCCTGCATCTGCAAGAGAGCAGTGCACGTAAATTCTTCACCCATCTGGTGGTCCCGAATCCCGAACGGTTGGGCCCTAGTGCCTCGCTCCTGCTGGAATGTCTGCGCTCCAGTCATAAATTGCAGCAATTGGCGGCCGAAAAAACACTAGGAGTTCAACCCGAAGCAGAAATGTCACACGGCACGCACTCGCCATAGCAAACCACAGGCGATGGTCGTCAAACCGATTGCTAGGACAAAAACACCAAAATAACTCCAGTACTGGGCAATCACCCCCGCCAGCAACCCAGCTAGTATCGAACCAGTCCGAATGCTGTTGGTAAACAGGGTTGTCGCCTGACCTGGGCTGCCCGGCATCAAGTCCTGAAAATAGACCATGCCTAAACCAGCCAGGATGCCGATAAACAAGGCGTTGGCCAACTGCAGCATCAATAACAGCTCGGGACGAACCACATTCGACATGCCGACATAAAATAAAATACCCGCCAGCGCCGCCAGTATCAGCATGGGTTTCTTGCCCCAACGTCGGCTCAAGTGACCGGCCCACAGCATCAGCGGGATCTCGAGCGCAGCTGCACTCCCCATCATCCAGCCAGCAAGACTTTGCGGATGGTGAAGCTCTCGAGATAGATAAAGCGGCATATTAATCAGATACATGCTATTGCAAGTCCACAAGAGTGTGCTGGCTAGGAACAGCCACCGGACATCGGCATTGCGCAATCCGCGAGGATCTGAGCGATCACTTGCCGAGACCCGCCCCAGATCAGGCAGATAGCGACGCACCAGCACAGCACTCAACAGATAGGCCACGGCGCCAGCCGCAAACAAGGCGCCAAAGCCGTAACGCAGCGAAATGGCAAATGCCAAGGGTGGCCCTACGACCCAGGCCAGAGAAAACTGCGCCCGCATCGCCGTAGTAAACATGACACCCGTTTTTCCCTGTCGATCACAATATTCACGAGCTAGGGCAAACAGCTGAGGGGATGCCGACGCACCGAGGCTCAGCAACAGGATCCCCGCACTAATCAGCACCGTATAGTGTCGATCGAAGGCAAATAGCAAACTGGCAACCACACCAGCCAGCAGACAGTAATAAATCAGCTGCCGACGGCTGCCCTGCCGATCCGAATAACGCGCTAAACGCTGACTGACCAGGATCCCGGCCAATGCATTGCAGGTATAAAAACAACCGACCGCGAGTGGGCTTGCCCCAACATCCTCGGTCAGAAACAGGCTCAAGGTCGGCACAAACAGTGCGGCACCAACACCAGAGAGAAAGGTTACGACCATGAACGACAGCCAGGTACCATCCACTGACAATCGACCACGAATACGCGTAAACATCACATCGTTCCTCCGAACGGCTTAGCCAGGCTCCTATTTAACATCTCGTTCGGGTTGCCGTCGTTGAGAATTCTTCTTAGAGTGTCTCTTTTGTTCAAGGAGAGAGCGACATGTTTGATTTTGATGGCGTTATTGATCGCCGCGGAACGCAGAGTCTGAAATGGGACAAGTATGGAGAACAGGACATACTGCCGTTGTGGGTCGCCGACACCGACTTCAAAGCCGCACCGGCCATCATAGATGCCCTGCATCGCCGAATCGACCACGGCGTTTTTGGCTACAGTCGCCCATCACAGCGTCTGATTCAATTGATAGTGCAACGGATGCAGTCGCTTTATGGCTGGCATATCGAAAAAGAGTGGTTGATCTTCATGCCAGGTGTTGTACCCGGGCTCAATTTTGCGTGTCGTGCCTGGTGTCGCCCCGAGCAACACGTGATCACCCCAACTCCCGTCTACTACCCCTTCTTGCACGCACCAGAGCACAATGAGCGCAAAGTAAGTCACCTGCCGATGCAGCTGGTCAATGATCGTTGGCTTCCCGATTTCACCATGCTCGAGCAGTTAGCTGAACAGGCGGATCTATTGCTGTTGTGTAACCCGCACAACCCGGGGGGAACCGTCTTTAGCCGCGCAGAGCTCGAGCGAATTGCCGATATTGCCGAACGCCATAATCTCATTGTCTGCTCCGATGAAATTCACTGCGATTTGCTCCTGGATCCACAGACGCAGCATATTCCGTTTGCCAGCCTGTCACCGGCTGCCGCCCAACGCAGCGCCGTTTTGATGGCCCCCAGCAAAACGTTCAACATTCCCGGGCTGTGCTGCTCATTTGCCATCATCCCCAATGCCTCGTTACGCCACAAATTACAGCACGCGATGCGCGGGCTGATGGCCGATAACAACCTGCTTGGCTTTACAGCGGCCGAAGCGGCCTATGCCGAGGGTGATGACTGGTTACAATCCCAACTAGCCTATCTGCGGGGCAATCGAGATCGATTAGTCAGCCAGTTGGCAGATCTTCCTAGTATCAAGATTGCGAAGATCGAGGCAACCTATCTGGCCTGGATTGATATCTCGGCCCTGAAGATGGATAACCCGATTGCTACGTTTGAAGCGGGGGGCGTTGGTCTCTCCTCCGGAGCCCAATTCGGCGACAATCACTTTGTCCGACTAAACTTTGGTTGTTCCAGACAGTTACTGGATGAAGCCTTGGTCAGACTGCGTCGAGTTATCTTGGCTCATCAGGCCGATTAAGAGGTAGAGGTTGGGCCAGTTCGGCTAGCTGACTCAACCTTTTCTCGATAAATCAGCGTGTTATATCCAGTCTTGTCTATCATTAAATTGCATTCAGCCACTAACACCGTTATGGTTTAGCTCCTGAATTATGTTGCCTGTAGCCAGCGACATCACATCAGCTTAAGGACCAGCCATGATTATGCGAACCTCTTCGCTCCTTGCGCTACCGATAGTAGCGGTAGCCTGTGCCCTGATAGCCTCCCCCCCTGCGGTTGCCGCATCATCTCTCACCATAGGAACCGGCAGCGTAACGGGAGTCTACTACCCGGCTGGCGGGGCGATTTGCCGACTGATTAACAAGAGCCCCCATAAACCCAAATTACGCTGTTCGGTACAGGCCACCGATGGCTCCATTGCCAATCTGCAGGCACTGCGTGCCCACAAAATCTCTCTGGCGGTTGTCCAATCTGACACCCAGGCGGCCGCATTACGAGGCTTGGGGCCATTTACCACCAGCGGCCCTGATGCTGAGCTGCGCAGTCTGTTTGGTCTCTACACCGAACCTCTGACCATAGTGGCGCGTCAAGATGCCAACATCCAACAGTTGGAGGATCTTCAGGGCAAGAAGATCGACATTGGCAACCCGGGCTCAGGTGATCGCAACACCATGGATATAGTGCTTCAAGCGATGGGCTGGACATCAACCTCGTTTGCTGGCGTGTCAGAACTCAAGGGCGCCGAGCGTGCTCAGGCCTTGTGTGACAACCAGATTGATGCCTTTGTCTATGTGGTTGGCCACCCCAGTGGCACCATCAAGGAGGCGAGCAGCAGTTGCCGAATCAATCTGGTCGAGGTCACTGGCCCCCAAATTGACAAACTTCTGGCGCAGCACCCGGAATACACACCGACCGTCATCCCTGGCCGCCTCTATCGGGGAGTTGAGCAGGACGTAGCCTCGTTGGGCGTCTCGGCAACTCTGGTGACCAGTAGCCAGTTGCCCGACGATATTGCCTATCAAGTCGTCAAATCCGTCTTTGAAAACTTCGAACAGTTTAAACGGCTACACCCAGCCTTCGCTCACCTGCAAAAGCAACAGATGGTCAGCCTCGGCCTCTCAGCCCCGTTACATCCAGGAGCCAAACGCTACTTTGAAGAGGTAGGGCTACTGAAAAGTGCCGAGAAACCAGAGAAACCATGATCGGTGAATAAACAAAAAAGGGGCAAAGCCCCTTTTTTGTTGTCCTGTGATCCTCAATATCGAAAACGGGCAACCAGCTCTTTTAGGTGATGACCAGTATCCGCCAAGTCGCGAGTTGAGCGCTCCGAGTCTTCTGCTGCCAGCGCCAATTGCTCGACAATGTGCTGGATCGCCACCAGATTGCGGTTAATCTCCTCGGATACTGCATTCTGCTCTTCAGCCGCAGTCGCAATCTGCAGGTTCATATCGTTGATCGTATCAACCGCAGCAACAACACCATCCAGTGAATGGGAAATCTTGCCCGTCTCTTGCACCGTATGCTGGCTGCGCTCCTGGCTTATCTCCATCACCTGCACCGCCTCCGCCACTCCGGCTTGGAGTCGTTGCAACATACTGTTGATCTCCAAGGTACTCTGCTGGGTTCTACCCGCCAACGAACGAACTTCATCGGCCACCACGGCAAATCCACGCCCCTGTTCACCGGCTCGGGCCGCTTCAATGGCCGCATTGAGTGCCAACAAGTTGGTCTGCTCGGCAATGCCACGAATAACTTCAACCACGGAGCCAATTTTACTGGTCTCCTGCTCCAGTTGGCTGATGACGCGGGAAGCTTGATCCACTTCACCCACCAAATCGTTGATGCTGCGCGATGCAATAGCCACAACACTGCGTGCATCGGCGGCCTCATGACTGGCTGCCGAGGTCGCAGTGGCCGCATTGGCGGCACTAGAGGCCACCTCTTGCGCCGTCGAACTCATTTCAGTCACCGCAGTGACCACCTGCTCTGTCTCCCGTCTGTGCCCCTGCATCTGTCCGATAAACTGACCCGACGAATTTTTAAGCCGTTCGGAGACATCAAATACATGCTGACTGGTACTGCCAACCTGCGCGACCACAGTCTGCACCTGTTCGACAAACTGGTTGAAGGCTTTACTCAGACGTCCGACCTCATCGTCACCCCGGCTCGTCAGCCGCCGCGTCAAATCGCCCTCCCCATTGGCAATATCATTCAATGCATCAACGACGGTTTCCAACGGACGCGAGATACGATTGCCTATGAAGGCGGTCAGTCCAATTGTCACCAGCAACATGAACAGCGAGATGACAAGATTTCGCTGGAGCTCAGTCCTCAACCCTTGTTCAGCCACGCTGCGCTGAGTTGCCAGTTCAGTCTGGATATCATCGATATAAAAACCGGTACCCAACACCCACTGGTACTTGTCGAGGGTCTTGCTCAGACTCAGTTTAGGCACCGCCTTTTTGATGGATGGCTTATCCCACAGGTATTGCTCAAACCCACTCCCTGAACGGGCTGACTGGATGATATTCCTGATAAAAGGCTTACCATCAGCATCCTTCAGGCTCGACAAATCCTTACCTTCAAGCTCAGGCTTCGGGCCCAAAACCTGATTGACCCCATTGAAGTCATACACAAAGAAATAGCCATCAGTGGCATATCTCAGATCGCGCAGGATCGATTTGAC
>JAGOXX010000173.1 GCA_018059485.1 Aeromonadaceae bacterium
CCAGCATCACCATCTTGTTGTCGATTTTCGTGGTCGGTATCGCGTTGTGGCAATTCCGCGCGACCAACTCCTTCAAGCAAGACGACATGGCCTAAGGAGCGCAGAGCATGAGTGTCAAACACAGCGTTAAAAAAAGTAATTTCGTGCGGCTGAGCCTCTCTTATCTGCTGCTGGCGGCGGTCTCCATCATCATCATCTATCCGCTGGTGTGGACCATTGGCGCCTCGCTGAACCCGGGGAGTAGCTTGCTCAACACCTCGATCATTCCGGAGAACTTCTCGTTCCTGCACTATCAGGAGCTGTTCAACGGCAATATCGACTATGCCGCCTGGTACTGGAACTCGATGAAGATCAGTGTGCTGACCATGGTTCTGACCCTGATCAGCGTCAGCTTCACCGCCTATGCCTTCTCACGCTTCCGCTTTCGCGGTCGTCAGAATGGTCTGATGCTGTTCCTGTTACTGCAGATGATCCCGCAGTTCTCCGCGCTGATTGCCATCTTCGTGCTGGCGCAGATGCTGGGTCTCATCAACAGTCACCTGGCTCTGGTGCTGGTCTACGTCGGCGGCATGATCCCGATGAACACCTACCTGATGAAGGGCTACCTGGATGCGATCCCCAAGGATCTCGACGAATCCGCCCGTATGGACGGTGCCGGTAACTTCCGCATCTTCATCGAGATCATCATGCCGCTCTCCAAGCCGATCATTGCGGTGGTGGCCCTGTTCTCCTTCACCGGGCCTCTGGGCGACTTCATTCTGGCCAGTACCATCTTGCGGACGCCGGACAAGTTCACCCTACCGATCGGTCTGTACAACCTGGTTTCCCAGAAGATGGGGGCTAGTTACACCACGTATGCGGCTGGCGCTGTGCTCATCGCCGTACCCGTGGCAATCCTTTACCTCTCATTGCAAAAGTACTTTGTATCCGGCCTGACGGCTGGTGGTACCAAAGGCTAATTCAACCTACAGGATGTGAATCATGAAATTGAAAGCAAGTCTGTTGATGGCCGCCATGCTGGCCACCGGAACCCTGGCCATGCCGCTGGCTGTTCAAGCCGCTGAACAGGTCACCATCAAGCAGGTCGCTGGTGTGCCGGCTGACTTCATCAAGGGGGCCGATGTCTCCATGCTGGCCGAAGTCGAGAAGCATGGCGGCAAGTTCTATGACGAAAAGGGTGTGGAGAAAGATGCCATGCTGATCCTCAAGGAGAATGGCTTCAACTACATTCGCCTGCGCATCTGGAATGATCCCAAGGATGCAGCCGGTAATGGCTACGGTGGTGGTAACAACGATCTGGCGACCACCATTGCCCTGGCCAAGCGCGCCAAGGCCAATGGCATGAAGTTCCTGCTCGACTTCCACTACAGTGACTTCTGGACCGATCCGGGTCGTCAGAACAAGCCGAAGGCGTGGGCCAGCATGAACATCGAGCAGATGACTCAGGCTCTGCATGACTACACCAAGAGCACGGTTGCCGAGTTCAAGAAGGCCGGAGTGCTGCCTGACATGGTGCAGATCGGTAACGAAATCAACGGTGGCATGCTGTGGCCGGAAGGCAAGAGCTGGGGCCAGAACGGCGGTGAATTCGACCGTCTGGCGGGTCTGCTCAAGGCCGGTATCAACGGCGTGAAGGAAAACCTCGAGAAGGGTGACGACGTCAAGATCATGCTGCACCTGGCCGAAGGGACCAAGAATGACACCTTCACCTGGTGGTTTGATGAGGTCACCAAGCGTGACGTGCAGTTCGACGTGATTGGTCTCTCCTTCTACACCTACTGGAACGGTCCGATCAGCGCCCTCAAGTACAACATGGATGACATCAGCAAGCGCTACAACAAGGATGTCATCGTGGTTGAAGCCGCCTATGGTTACACCACAGACAACTGCGACAACGCCGAGAACAACTTCACTGCTAAAGAAGCTGCGGATGCCGGTTATCCGGCGACCGTCCAGGGCCAGGCCGACTTCCTCTCCGATCTGATGAAGAGCATCGTTGAGGTGCCGGATCATCGCGGTAAGGGGATTTTCTACTGGGAGCCGGCGTGGTTGCCGACTCACGGCGCGACCTGGGCCACCAAGGCTGGCATGAAGTACAACAACGATGATTGGAAGGAGGGTAACGCCCGTGAAAACCAGTCCTTGTTTGATTGCCAGGGCCATGTGCTGCCGTCGATGAAGGTCTTTAATTAATTCGCCAAGCGGCGTCCAGACCCGGGAGCATCCCGGTGCTGGATGCCGTTTTTTTTTGCAACCGCCGCCTGGGCTGAGCCGCTGCGGTTCTGGTTGCAAGCTCTGTAGTCTCTATTGTTTTGGAGGAGTGGCATGTTCAAGTTTCCCCCGTTAAGCGACAAGGCTCCGGTGCTGCTGCACGGTGCTGATTACAACCCGGATCAGTGGCTGGATAACCCTGAGGTTCTGGCTCGCGACATCGAGATGATGAAGCAGACCCGCTGCAACGTCATGTCTGTCGGCATCTTCAGTTGGTCAGGTCTGGAGCCCGAAGAGGGGCGCTACGAATTCGGTTGGCTGGATCAGGTGCTCGATACCCTGCATGCCAATGGCATCTTTGTGTTTCTGGCCACGCCAAGCGGTGCCCGTCCGGCCTGGATGTCGAGAAAATTCCCCGAAGTGCTGCGCGTCAGCAAGGAGCGGGTTAAGGCGCTGCATGGCGGCCGCCACAACCACTGCCTGACTTCCCCCGTCTACCGGGAAAAAGTGCGTCAGATGAACAGCGCGCTGGCCAAACGCTACGCCAATCATCCGGCAGTCATCGCCTGGCATATCTCCAACGAGTACGGCGGCGAGTGTCACTGCGAGCTGTGCCAAGCCAAGTTCCGTGACTGGCTCAAGGCCCGTTACGGCTCGCTGGAGGCGCTGAATCAGGCCTGGTGGAGCACATTTTGGAGCCATACCTTCACCGATTGGGAACAGATCGAATCACCGTCACCCCAGGGTGAGGTGTCGATCCATGGTCTGAATCTGGACTGGAAGCGTTTCAATACCGCTCAGGTCTGTGACTTCTGTGCCGAAGAGATCAAACCCTTGAAGGCGGAAAATGCGGCCCTGCCGACCACCACCAACTTCATGGAGTACTTCTACGACTATGACTACTGGCAACTGGCCAAGGTCATCGACTTCATCTCCTGGGACA
The DNA here is from genome assembly GCA_018059485.1 of Aeromonadaceae bacterium. Taxonomy (GTDB): domain Bacteria; phylum Pseudomonadota; class Gammaproteobacteria; order Enterobacterales; family Aeromonadaceae; genus Pseudaeromonas. The sequence goes on from JAGOXX010000173.1 coordinate 3,155, forward strand.
GCTATCCGCTGTGGCACAACGCCGCCGATGATTGCACCCTGGGCTCCTATACCGCCATGTATCACGACCTGATGCGGACGCTGAAGGG
>JAGOXX010000174.1 GCA_018059485.1 Aeromonadaceae bacterium
CGCTGAGCGGGATGCCGACATACTTGTCACCGGCATTGGCCAGCAGCTGATCGATGGAGGCACCGGATTGGTAGAGCTTCTGCATGGTACCGACCTGTTTCTTGTCGATCGAGACCGAGTAGAGGTGACTATCAGTCAGGTAGACCAGATACTTGTCATCCACATCCAACCAGCCATTCTCGCTATAGAAACCTTCCGGCAAGACACCCTTGGGCTCGCGTCCGAACAGCAGCATCAAGACCCCGGTAATGGCACCCGCAATCATCAGGATCCAGCTGACATAAGGGCGAACCCGATCGACCGGAGTGCTGACCGCCAGGCGATCGGCCACCATCTTCGGCATCGCCAACTCAGGTTGCCCCTCGGGGAACCAGACTTCCAAGCTATCACCTTCGTTCAAGGCTTCATATTCGCTCGCCGAGATAATGGTATGGCCATCCACTTGCTCGCCATCCAGTGTGAACTGATAGTCGGTTGAATATTCGTGTTCGGTGATCTTGCGCCCCTTGCGGCCGCGATACTCGGAAACCTCATCGGTCACCGCATTGACGGTCGCCGTAGCACTCGCATGCTGCTGCTCCAGCTGACGCGCCTCTTTTTCAGCCGCTGTGGGTATGACAGCAACCACAGCCGCTGCAACCAGAGTCAACACCACCATGGCGATACTGATCGTCCGGCGCTTCTTCTGCCCCGGGGAAAGAATTTTCTTGGCCATTTGGCCCTCCTTGCTTGTTATGTCATTCCGTTTTATCCCAGCTTCGAACGGGCCGCATGGCACAAACGAAGCCGCGCAAGCATAGCGAGCCACCGGATGGATGCAAATAAAAAACCATGAGTTTTGTGCGCAGAAAGCGATCGTTTCGCACTATTTTTGACCAGGATCAGCAGAAAGCGCTTTCTTGTAACTGCTTGAAAAATGGTTAATTCAGCAGAGTAATGGCTCAAAAATCAAACTACGGAGGGTTGCGGCAGGGGAAAGAGAGGACAAATGCCCCACCACCGCCAGATGGTGGGGCGTGAGAGGATTACACCTCGTCGTACAGGAATATATCGCGATAGGCCAGATAGCTGGAGTACCACATGACCGGCAGCACCACCAGAAGACCGATAAACACCATCAAGAAACCGAATAACACCATCAATGTCGCAAGAATGCCCCACCAGCTCAACACCCAAAAATTACGCAGACAGGCATAGAAGCTCAGCGTCATCGCCTGCCAGGGGGCTACCTGGTGGAAGAAGACCAGGGCTGGCGCAAACATGGCCGCCATCATCACCGGAATGATCAACGCCATGGCAATCAGCACCCACAGCAGGATCTGCAGACCACTGGTCGGATCCGCCTCCATCACCTCGTCGAAATGCAACAGGCTATCCAGACCGATGGAGGCCATGGCCGCCAGCATGACGAGGAATACCACCCCGAAGATCAGGGCCATATAGATCACAGCGGTGAGCACCAGAGGCCCCATCTGCTGACGGAAACCCTCGAAGTAGTCATTAAAGGAGATGTAACCAGCGGTATGAGCGCGATGAGCCACCGCCAGCGTGCCGGCGGCAAACACCATGCCGAACAACTGATAGAGCAGGCCGCCACCGGGCACCATGCCGCAGGCCATCGACAAGACAAACGCGAACAGACAGATGCCGACGCTGACCCCCATGCCGCGGTTGAACAGGCCAAAGCCACCGTAGATCCAGCCCCAGCCCCGGCCAATTCGCACCCGCCGCGGCTGCAACCAGGTCGCCTCCGGTTGGCTCTCTTCGTCTTCGTTAACGGCAATAAATTCACCCATGATTCCCTCTCCCTCGATTCCCGCTATTTCCCTATCGGTTCTGTACTAACTAGCTGCTCCGAATAGCCGATCACCCATCACAGAGGCAGGGCAGCGTTCAGCTGACCCTCGGCACCAGGGATGGCGCGGCGGAGCCCCCATGGATGGGTTTACGGTGTGTCGGCGTGTGCTACCTTGTCACTGTTGCATCATTAGGCGCGGATATTTAGCCAGTTGCGGCTGCAGTTATACCCGATTTTTCCCACCGAGTATGTGAAATACAGCAAAGCCAGCTGGCACCAATAAGAAGTCGCTGTGCTGAGCCGGAAGCGCTAATGAGAGAGATGGAGTCGAGGACGAAAAGCAGAGTGTTGGCGGCATGGATGCCGCCATCAAGCCTACACGGATGTATTCACGGCGTCTCTGCGTTCGTCCTGACTCCGACTCGCTGATTGCTTTTATTACTCCGAGCAATACCTGACTGGGACATAGCCAATAAAAAGCCCCCGCAATCGCGAGGGCTCGGTTGACTCAGCAGGCCTTGGGTCAATCCAGACGAAGCTCTTGCGGTACCTCGAAGATGACATCCTCTTCCTTACCGCCCAACTCACACACCTCACCGCCGCCGATAACCTGCAGACGAGCCACCACCTGCTGCACCAGCACCTCGGGCGCCGAGGCTCCGGCCGTCACACCGACAGTTGCCACGCCTTGGAACCATTCGGCTTGCAGCTGATCGGCATCATCCACCAGGTGGGCCGTGGTGCCGAGCCGCTCGGCCAGTTCTCGCAGACGATTGGAGTTGGAGGAGTTGCGCGAACCGACCACGATGAAGAGATCGACCTGGGCGGCCAGCTCACGCACCGCGTCCTGCCGATTCTGAGTCGCATAGCAGATATCATCCTTGCGCGGCCCCTGGATGGCTGGGAATTGCTGCTGTAGTGCGGCAATCACCGACTTAGTCTCGTCGACGCTCAAGGTGGTCTGGGTGACGAAGTGCAGATGGCTGGCATCCTTGACATGCAGCGCAGCGACATCGGCCTCATCTTCGACCAGATACATACCCGCCTCCGGACTCTCGTACTGGCCGATAGTCCCCTCTACTTCCGGGTGGCCGGCGTGACCAATCATGATCACCTCCTGCGCCTTGCGGCTGGCCCGGTGAACTTCCATATGCACCTTGCTCACCAGCGGGCAGGTGGCGTCAAAGACCCGCAGACCACGCAATCTCGCCTCTTCACGCACCGCCTTGGAGACACCATGGGCCGAGAAGATGACGATCTGACCATCCGGCACCTCAGCCAGCTCTTCGACAAAACGGGCTCCCGCCTGGCGCAGCGACTCGACCACGTAGCGGTTGTGCACCACCTCATGGCGGACATAGATGGGGGCACCGAATTTGGCCAACGCATTCTCGACGATACTGATGGCCCGATCGACTCCGGCAC
>JAGOXX010000047.1 GCA_018059485.1 Aeromonadaceae bacterium
GCGTCGCCACCAGCGTCATCATGCCGCTGATGAGACCGGCAAAACTCAGCGGCATCATGATGCGCCCCGGCGGAATATGCATGCGATGGGCGATGCTCAGGGCGACCGGGATGAAGATGGCCACCACACCAGTCGAGCTCATCACCGAGCCGAGGCCGGCCACCGCCAGCATCAGCAGGGTAGTCATCCGGGTTTCACTCTGATTGGCGGCGCGAAGCAGCCAGTCACCTACCGAATAGGCCACCCCGGTACGCACCAACCCCTCGCCGACGACAAACAGGGCCGCAATCAGGATGACATTGGGATCGCTAAAGCCGACCAGCGCCTCGGGCAGGCTCAGCAAGCCGCTGAGGACAAAAACCACCACCAGCAGCAAAGCCGTGACATCCATGCGCACGCGCCCGGTGGCAAACAGCACCACGGCCGCCAGCAACAGCACGATCACCTGCAGCAATTCCCAAGACATATCATCTCCTGTGCGGAGGTCATGCAACATGACCGAAGGAGTGGCGCGGCGTTGTTCCAGAGGCCACTGAAACAACGCCGGCGAACAGGCCGCCATGACCTCCCCGCCCACGGCGTGAAGAGTCAGAGGGCGGGTCACTCACGCCAAGCCCGGCGTATCGCGGCTCTGGCCGGCGACTCTGACCGATTATTCCAGCAAGACGTGTCGCGCGTAATCGATGCCCTGCTGTATCTCCTTGTTGAGCACCGGCAGCATCTGTTCGATCGCCGACTGCTCCACCGGATGGACCGGCAGGTAATCCAGCACCTGCGTGACCCCTTGCGGTCCCAGCACGATCGGTTGGCTGAAGAAGGGGGCGCCGGCATGGCCGCCATCGACAAAGGCGTACTCGCGTACATTGGCCTCGCCCAGCTTGGCCCGCACCAGCGACTGACAAAAACGCAGGGCCGCATAGGCCATCGCCAGAGTGGCCGAACCGGCGCCGGCCTTGGCCTCCACTACTTCGGTGCCGGCTCCCTGCACGCGGGCAATCAGCGCCGCCAGTTCATCCGCGTCGTGCTGATTCTCCGCCAATTGAGAGAATAACGGCACTATGGTGACGCCGCTATGGCCGCCCACCACTGGGATCGACACCTGATGACTGGCCACCGACTCCAGGTCCAGCGCTAGCGACTCGGCGCGGACGACATCCAGGGAGGTCAAGCCAAACAGGCGCCGGGCATCGTAGACTCCGGCCTTGCGCAATACCTCTGCGGCGATGGGCACCATGCTGTTAACCGGGTTGGTGATGATGGCCAGCAGCGCCTGGGGACAGACACGGGCGCAGTGCTGCACCAGGTCGACGATGATACCGGCATTGAATTTGAAGAGATCGGAACGCTCCATCCCCGGCTTGCGCGCAATTCCCGCGGCGATCAGCACAATATCGGCCCCAGCCAACGCCGCCGATGGATCGGCCCCCGCAAATCCGGAGACCTGAACGCGGGTGGGGATGTGGCTCAGATCGACGGCGACGCCGCGCGTCATCGGAGCCGGGTCATACAGCGCCAACTCCGAGCCTGCCGGCAACTGCATCTTCAACAGCAACGACAACGGTTGTCCAATACCACCCGCCGCACCCAGTACCGCAATTTTCATGATCTGCTCCATGCATCAACCAACTAAAGGGACTTCTCACTCCTTCGGCACAGAGGCCTCCAGATTGCGGCCCCAACTTATCATAGAGGGGCGGCTCCGTCATGCCTGGCGGTGATGAGCCGGATGCACGGAATGGTGCAAAGGACGGCGAAGCCGCATCACTAACTGACTGATTTTTATCTTTGCCACGCTGAAAGTGAGGCGGAACGCAATAAGCCGAGGCGCAGCTTTCACCGTCGATCACCATGGTTTAGAATGGGAAACTTTCATTTGCATGGCTGATATTGAGATTCGTATGGCTCAGTTTATTTACACCATGAACCGCGTGGGCAAGGTCGTACCGCCCAAGCGCCACATCCTGAAAAACATCTCCCTCTCCTTCTTCCCCGGCGCCAAGATCGGCGTGCTGGGTCTGAACGGGGCCGGTAAATCCACCCTGCTGCGCATCATGGCCGGCATCGACACCGAGATCGAAGGCGAAGCCCGGCCACAACCGGGGATCAAGATCGGTTACCTACCCCAGGAGCCGCAGCTGGAACCTGAGCAGACAGTGCGTGAAGCCGTCGAGCAGGCGATGGGCGAACTCAAGCAGGCGCTGACCCGTCTGGATGAAGTCTATGCCGCCTATGCCGATCCGGAGGCTGACTTCGACAAGCTGGCCAAGGAGCAAGGGGAGCTGGAGGCCATCATCCAGGCCCACGACGGCCATAACATGGAAAACCAGCTGGAGCGCGCGGCCGATGCCCTGCGTCTGCCCGCCTGGGATGCCCAAATCAAACACCTCTCCGGTGGTGAACGTCGCCGGGTAGCCCTGTGCCGTCTGCTGCTGGAAAAACCCGACATGCTACTGCTGGACGAACCGACCAACCACCTGGATGCCGAATCCGTGGCCTGGCTCGAGCGCTTCCTGCACGACTATGAGGGCACAGTCGTCGCCATCACCCACGACCGTTACTTCCTCGACAATGTCGCCGGCTGGATCCTGGAGCTGGACCGTGGCGAGGGTATCCCCTGGGAAGGCAACTACTCCTCCTGGTTGGAACAAAAGGATGCCCGTCTGGCGCAGGAAGCCTCGACCGAAGCGGCCCGCCGCAAGTCCATCGAGAAGGAACTGGAGTGGGTTCGTCAAAATCCCAAGGGCCGTCAGGCCAAATCCAAGGCTCGTCTGGCTCGCTTTGAAGAGCTCAACAGCAGCGACTACCAGAAGCGCAACGAGACCAACGAGCTGTTCATTCCGCCCGGACCTCGCCTCGGCGACAAGGTGGTGGAAGTCCAGAACCTGCGTAAATCCTATGGCGATCGAGTCCTGATCGACGATCTCTCCTTTGCCATTCCCAAAGGGGCCATCGTCGGCATCATCGGTCCGAACGGTGCCGGTAAGTCAACCCTGTTCCGTCTGCTCTCCGGCCAGGAACAAGCCGATAGCGGTAGCATCACCCTGGGTGAGACCGTCCTGCTCGCCTCAGTCGACCAGTTCCGCGACAAGATGGACAACAAGAAGACGGTGTTCGAAGAGGTGGCCGGCGGCCAGGACATCCTGAAGATCGGCAATCTGGAGATCCCGAGTCGCGCCTATATCGGACGCTTCAACTTCAAGGGTGCCGACCAGCAGAAGCGGGTCGGCGAGCTCTCTGGGGGCGAGCGCGGTCGTCTACATCTGGCCAAGCTGCTGCAAACCGGCGGCAACGTGCTGCTGTTGGACGAACCGACCAACGACCTGGATATCGAAACCCTGCGCGCCCTGGAAAACGCCCTGCTGGAGTTCCCCGGTTGCGCCATGGTCATCTCCCACGACCGCTGGTTCCTCGACCGCATCGCCACCCACATCCTCGACTACCAGGATGAAGGCAAGATCGAATTCTTTGAGGGCAACTTCACCGAATACGAAGAGTGGAAGAAGAAGACCTACGGGGCCGAAGCGGTACAACCGCACCGCGCCAAGTACAAACGCATCGCCAAGTAATCGGCAGCGAAGACGACAACGGGACCTAGCGGTCCCGTTGTCATATCTGGCTCGCCGAAAAAGCCCCAAAAGAACGAAGCCAGCACTCAGGCTGGCTCGTCGTCATTACATCGGCTTTCTTGAGGCGGTAACCTCGCGATACCCCTTCGGCTTGCGGCTGGTCATGCAAGCAGTGGAGCTGTGGTGCACCCTGCCCGGTAAGACAGATTGCCGCTCAGACAACCGGATACGGCCTGAACTAACCCACTGAAAGTAAAGAAATCATACCGTGAATCGACCGGTGAATGGTTGCAAATTATCGTAGAATGAGGGCATGAATTGAAATATCATTTCAAGAATTAAACATATTCAGCAATAAGTCACCAACACCTGGAAAGGGGGGGCATATGCTCAAACTGGATCGCATTGACCGTCATATTCTGACCCTGATGCAGCAGGATGGCCGGATCAGTAATCTGGATCTCGCTGAAAAAGTAGGTCTCTCCCCTTCACCCTGTTCGCGACGCGTTAAAGCGTTGGAGGATGAAGGACTGATCCTGAATCATGTCACGCTACTCAATCCCGAACGATTGAACCTGAAGCTGACCGCGCACATTCATGTCACCGTCGATAAACACACACCCGAACGGCTAGATAGTTTCAATCAAGCCATCAGCCAGATGCCCGAAGTACTGCAATGCGCATTGATCACAGGCAATGATGCCGACTACATGCTTACCGTCATGGTGCCAGACATGGAACATTACCAACGCTTCCTGCTGGAGAAACTGACCCGTATTGATGGTGTCAATGGTGTGCGATCCAGCTTTGTACTACGCCAGATCAAACAGCAAACCGCCTTGCCATTGGATCATCTGGAGTAGTCATCAGGGTCATGCCAACGAGCGATAATCCCAGATATTTGAAGAATTAGCAGGGCCCCCCTCGGTCAGCAAGTTTGATAAATTTCCGCTTATCGATGAAAAAAATCGAGACGCCCCAAAGTGTTGGCATTATGCTCAACCGCAGTAATTGCCGATATTTTCGTAAGCTCTGGCCAGGAGGCCCAATGCGTACACTGGTTCTGCTTTTTCCCCTGCTGTTAACGGCCTGCGCCCAACAACAAGCCGTAACGCCTAACGAAGTCCCTCATCAAGCCCCCACAGTACAGATGACGGTAGTCGCCACCTCACTGAATCGGTGGCCCTACGCAGCTCCCGTAACCTTCGCCATTCCCGATAGCTTGATGTACGCCAAAGTTCAGGGCAAACCCTGGCTTCCGCCGTTTAAACAGGCGGCTCGCGACTATTTACTCGGACTGGGCCTGCGCGAAGCGCCAGAGAGCGAAGCCAATGTCTTACTGGCCATCGGTGTCCTTGGGGAAAAAGAGGATGCCGATAGCCTGTTATTCAGTCGCCTTGGCATGGATCCTGGAGTCACAACCAGCAAGAAGGGAACGGTTGCCTTGGTACTCAAGGATCGTCAAAGCAATACCAAACTCTGGAGCGCAGCGTTGCAAGCGAGCAGCGATACGCCCATCAACGTCAATGCGGCGCGCGATCGAGCCGCCCAGAGTCTGATAGAACAGATGATGATGCGTCTGCCAAGCGCTCAATAACGACTCGCTAGTGTTTGACGCTCAAGAGCCACGGTCTGCTGACCCTCATCAAGTCCAGCAACGTGGCTTTTCTTATGACAAAAATCCATTCTCGCAAGGCAATTCTATGACTCTCTCTCAATGGCAAGCCACCCTAGAGCGCTGGCTCGAGCAACATCATTCCATCGATGATGGAGCCCATGATATTGCCCACTTCCGACGCGTTTGGAAAACTGCTCGGCTGCTCAATGCCGCCGAAGGAGGAACAGCCAATGAGCTGATCCTGGTGGCCGCAGCTTATCTGCACGACATCGTAAGTCTGCCGAAAAACCATCCAGAACGGCATCTGAGTTCTCGGCTCGCCGCACGGCAAGCCTCGGTCATTTTGCGCGAATTAAATTTTCCAGGCGAATTGATACCTGACGTATGCCACGCCATCGCCGCCCACAGTTTTTCGGCGGATCTCCCCGCCACGACTCAAGAAGCAAAATTGCTGCAAGATGCCGATCGTATGGAGGCTCTCGGTGCGATCGGTCTGGCTCGCGTCTTTTACACATCGGGACGGATGCAGCGGGCCATGTTTGACCCTGTCGATCCATTGGCGCGATATCGTCCGCTTGATGACATTGCATTCGCCCTGGATCACTTTTTCGTCAAGTTGTATCGGGTGGCAGATAGCATGCAAACTGCTGCTGGACGCCAAATGGCCCAGGATCGGCGTCGGATCCTAGAGCGTTATGTCGAGGATTTGCTCCAGGAAATCTGAGTGTCATCAGCATAGCTAGACGATTCAACCATTCTGTCCATTACCTGTTATGACAGGTCGAAATGGAACCCGAAAGTCTATAGTTGCGTAGAGCCTTCGACTCCATCGCTGATGGTTCTCCGTGATCATCGGCTCGTATTCAGGGAGTGAATGATGAAACGCACAGGTTATGCATTGTTGACTATTCTGCTTTGCGGCCCACTACTGGCCGCACAGGAGTTGGTGCTTTACAACTGGCCCTACTATCTGGCACCAGAAGTCAAATCTCTGTTTAGCCAAGAGACAGGCATCCATATCCAAGAGATGTACTATGACAGCGATGAAGCCAGAAATCGGCTGTTACTATCCGAACAACCTCCTGCATTCGATGTTGTCGTCATTGACTATTTAACGCTGCAAAACAGCGCCTGGTCTTCGTTGTTTTTGGAAAAAACAGATGCCTCCTATAGCAACGAAAAATACATAGAGCAACGATACATCACATCGTGTGGCCCACATGCAGCCCCCTACTTTTGGGGTTCAGTTGGTATCGCCTATCGCACGAGCAAGGTCTCTCATCCCATTACCGCCTGGAACGACCTGCTTAACCCTGACCATGAATTATCCGGCCATATTGTGATGATCGATGATGCAATGGATCTCGTCTCCATAGCATTAAAGACGCTTGGATTCTCAATCAATACCACTAACCAGAATGAACTGAAGCAAGCATTTGAGTTACTAAAACAACAGCGGCAACACGTATTAGCCTACGCACTATCGTTCACAACAATTCAAGATAAATCCATGGCCGATCAGGTCTATGCCGCCGTCACCTACAGTGGAGATTTTTATTCACTACGATCCGAATCGAAATACAAAGACTGGCAATATGTAGCCCCCAAAGAAGGCTCACCACTCTGGATCGATTGTTTGGCTATCAGCAAAACAAGTAAGCACTCCCAAGAGGCCAAAAAATTGGTGAATTTCTTGCTTCGCCCGGATGTCATTCGTCTGAATAGTGAAATCCTAGGATTTGCTCCGACTCTGATAAAAACTGAACTATCAGAAAAAACAATAAATGATGCTATCGCATACCCATCGCATCAGCATTTACAAGAATCGGAGTATTACAGCAAACATAATTCACACGACGATAAAGTTCGCAACGCCATCTATTTCTCGGTGTTAAAATGAAAAAAATCAAAAGCAAACTTAGCTTGGCCCTATTACCTGTAGTGGTTCTCCCACTACTGGCGCTGGGCTTGCAGGGAATGTTTCTCTTGGAAAAACTAAGCCAAGAAAACACTCGTGCACAAGTAGAGTTGCTGCTGAAAAATAGCCAGGCTTTTTTAAATGCCAGCATCAAGACTAACAATACCGATCTGAACTTTCTACCGCAAACGGCCGCTGTCAATCGCTACTTGGCGGCGCAAAGTAATTCGGAGAAAAACTCTTATATTGGCCCCATGGTTCAGTTGCTCTTTCATCAAATGATGAAAAGCAACCCAGGGATTTTACAAATAGTCTTGGTAAATCCAAAACAAGAAGAGGAGTTACAAGTTGGCAATGGCATTGACCCATTCACGGCGACAAGTCCAACCAACAAGATGGTACTAAAATCGATGAGTGAACATATGACAAAGAATCATGTGCAGTTCATCTACTCACCTGAGCTTGGTCAATACGTATTTAAACAAGCCTTGGAATTCAACAGCAATGACCCAGCCCTGCGGGAGTACGGAAAAAAAACAGAAACATACACTATGATACTGACCTACTCTCTGGCACCACTGAATGAATACATCAAAGAGCAAGAACAGATTAGTGGTTATCATCTTATCTTGGCTGATAACAAAAACAACACCATTCTAGACCCACGATACTCGGTGATTAATCTATCTAGAATCAACAAAGCCAATGAGGTTTCTCATCAAGGAACAGACTACTTCATTGAACACGGGAAAATAAGTGATGATATATCCCTTTATGTCATGATCCCTAAAAGCAGCGTGACCGCAGCAGTCGCTAACATCCGCTGGGCACTTGTTATCTGGATAGTTCTCAGCATGACTGTTTTATTGGCACTCTGCAGCTGGATTCTGAGACGCTTAATCATAAATCCGATGGATAAACTCAGACGCCTGATGCATCAAGTTGCGAAACAAGAAATTCGCCACATCCCGCTATTACCTCCCGATGATGAGATGGTAGAGCTACGCAATCAATTCTCCTTGATGTTGTCTCGACTGGAAGCGTCTCAACTCGAGTTAGAGCACTCAGCATTTTCCGATCCTGTAACAGGTCTCAATAATAGAGGCGCATTCCTTCGCTATTTACAAAAAAGAGTATTCCAAGCCAAACAGGATGGTAGCAGTTTCTATATGGCCCAGTTGAAAATACATAATCTGAGTGGAATTAATAATACATTTGGTTCTCGTACCGGTGATCAAGCACTGCAACTGATGGCACAAATACTACTTGAGTTATTGAAAAAGTATCGTCTCAATGATCAAGCCAAGGTTTGTTTGGCCCGGATCGGCTCTGACGAATTTGCATTCATACTGCCACCGCCACAAAGAGACAATCAGCCCAATGCAGCCCAACTTTGTGAGCAACTGGCTCGTCGAGTAAAAATGCCCATGATGGTCGGGAATTATGAACTTAAACTCCGATTTAGCGCAGGTATCATCAGCTACCCGGAAGCCGGCAGCCGGGTTGAAGAGTTAATGCAATCAGCAAATCAGGCTCGTCGTCAGGCCAGTCGTTACACCGGCAATTACTGGTATCTGCTAGATGGCATGATTGCAGCAAAACTAAGAGAAGACAAATGGCTGGAATCAGAGCTCAGTTCAGCGATACAGCTACAGCAATTTAAAGTTGTTTTTCAACCACAGTACTCTTTATCGACAAAAAAGATCATTGGTGCCGAAGTATTACTCCGTTGGCATCACCCAGAGTTTGGCATGGTTCCACCCGATCGATTTATTCCCATTGCCGAACACTCATCGCAAATTCTTGATATTGATCTATGGGTGCTTGAGCAATCCTGCCTGTGCCTAGCCAAGTTACAGCAAATGGGAATAGAAAACTTCCATCTTGCTGTCAATGCCTCTGCAACCGAGCTCTCAAACCCTAGTTATCCAAAACAAGTTGAGCGGCTATTGCAACAGTACAATTTATCACCTGAGTTTTTCGGAATAGAAATAACAGAAACAGCATTGGTAGAACTGGATGATGTTGCGAGAAACATGGTTAAAACACTCAAAGAGATTGGTGTCGAAATATCTCTAGATGATTTTGGGACTGGCTATACATCACTGAATCACTTGGCAGCACTACCACTTGATGTACTAAAAATTGACAAAAGCTTCATTGATAAACTTGATGATAATCCGAAGTTGGTTGATTCAATCTTACAATTAGCCGAGGCATTTAACCTGAAAGTAATCGCGGAGGGTGTTGAAACACAGACCCAGCTAGTTGAACTCATCAAAAAAGGATGTCACATGGCTCAGGGGTATTTTTTATCACGCCCCATCACGCAAGACGCCCTCTTCACGCTATTGGAAGAGTCCCCTGAACGTGAGCGTTGGGAAAGCCCCTCAGAGGAGATTAACGACTCCACCCCATACCTGCCCACCGATATCCGCTATCTGACACCGCTGCAAGGGGTGGAAAGACGTCCAAATTGAACACTAGCCCCCGCTAGTTTCGGGAACCAGAGAGGCGGCATCCAGTAGTACCTGGATACCAGCTCCCTTGCGACAGGCATGCTCACTAAGATGCCGGCGCCAGGCTCTGGCCCCCACCTTCCCTTGAAAAAGGCCCAGCATGTGACGCGTCACATGGGCCAATTGATTGCCTCGGGCAAGCTCGCGCTCAATGTAGGGAATCATCTTTTCAACAATTTGATGCCGAGATGGAACTACAGCCGTATCGCCAAATACCAACCGATCGACATCAGCAAGCATATAGGGATTCTGGTAAGCCTCTCGCCCAACCATAACGCCGTCGACATGTGCCAGATGCGTTGCCACATCAGCCATGGTCTGGATACCGCCATTGATTGCAATAGTCAGGTGCGGATAGTCCTCTTTGACGCGATAAACTCGCTGATAATCCAACGGCGGTATCTCTCGGTTTTCTTTAGGACTCAAGCCACTCAGCCATGCTTTACGCGCATGCAAAATGAAGGTATCACAACCAGCAGCACTGACCTGTTCAATAAACGAGCAGAGAAACTCGTAACTATCCAACTCATCAATACCAATTCGACTCTTTACGGTCACCGGGATAGAGACCTCAGCGCGCATCGCCGCCACGCAATCGGCAACCAATGCAGGAGACGCCATCAAACAAGCACCAAACCGGCCATTTTGAACCCGATCAGATGGGCAGCCCACATTCAAATTGATTTCATCATAGCCACGCTCCACCGCTCTACGGGCGCACTGCGCCAGCTCTTGTGGTTCGCTGCCACCCAACTGCAAGGCTAGCGGATGCTCTTCCTCGTTGTAGGCCAGATAGTCTCCACGTCCATTCAGAATCGCCCCTGTCGTCACCATTTCGGTATATAACAGAGCATGTTGACTAATTAGCCGCAGAAAGTATCGACAATGGCTATCCGTCCAATCCAGCATGGGGGCAACCGAGAAACGCAGTGCGGGCAGAGCCATATCTGTTCCTGTATATAACGAGCGCATAATAAAAGAGCGGGGATTCTACCTCCTGAGCTCCGAAGGGAAAAGAGCAATGCAA
>JAGOXX010000175.1 GCA_018059485.1 Aeromonadaceae bacterium
GAGGAGATACCCAGTACAAACATGGCCCCCGTGGTGTAACCGGCAGCCACGGTATGGACAAACTTCACCTGAGCAATCGGGCTGAAAATCAGTTCGCTAAAGCTGACCATCTCCATGCGCATGGTTTCGAAGTTGAATTCAGAACCAATCGGAAATTGCATCCAGCCATTCGCAACCAGGATCCACAGCGCCGATAGATTGGTACCGAGAGCCATCAGCCAGGTACAGGCAAGATGCTGGGTCTTACTCATACGGTCCCACCCGAAGAAGAACATGCCGACAAAGGTGGACTCGAGGAAGAAAGCCATCAGACCTTCAATGGCCAGCGGCGCACCGAAGATATCGCCGACGTAGTGGGAGTAGTAGGACCAATTGGTACCAAACTGGAACTCCATGGTCAGACCCGTCGTCACCCCAAGTGCAAAGTTGATAGCAAATAACTTGCCCCAGAACTTGGTCATATCTTTATAAATGGGGTTGTTGCTCACCACATAGACGGACTCCATGATCGCCAGGATGAAAGTCATCCCCAGCGTCAGGGGCACGAACAAAAAGTGATAGAGCGCTGTTGCGGCAAACTGGATCCGCGACAGTTCGACCACAGTCTCATTGATCATGATAATTCCTCACCGATTTCTACCCTTGGCCTTCCCATCACAGGAATGCCGCTCCTTGCATTGGTATGGCTTCGTCATGGCCACCGAATTGCGCAACAAATCGCCACTTACCACCAAAACCAGCTCAAATGCACCGCAGTTTCTATACGCGATCTCTAAAGCTGCATTTTTAGAGGATCTTTATACCATTTTGTCACCTTTCGAGGCAATAAAGAGCCCTATGAGACATGTGGCTATTCACAAATAGTAAAGCACGCCCACAAGCTTACCAGCCACTTCACCTACCGGAACTTTGATCTTGCCACCATTTGAAACCAAAGAGCCTCGTTATGGTGGTAAACAGACCTGGATTAGTTTTTCTAATCCCCGACTTCGATTTTTATCATTTGTTCGCCATAGGCCCGCTCCCTAGAATGGCGCCATAGCACTTCGGCACGCAAAACTATCCCGATGAACCGGGTTAGGCCTCTGTACTGTCGAAGGGTTGTTTGCTTACTCGTGAACTCACACTAATGAACGTTGACCTGTGCCATTTTGATGACACAGGTTTTTTTTTGCGCGCATGGCGCATCGAGGTGAACTTGAAAGTGGCAGTGAGCGTCAACTCAAGTCGCTTGTGACGACAGGCCAAAGTGTTGATAGGCCCGTTGCGTGGCGATACGTCCACGCGGAGTGCGCTGCAAGAAGCCCTGCTGGATCAAGAAGGGCTCCAAGACATCCTCGATGGTGTCTTTCTCTTCACCAATGGCGGCAGCCAGATTATCCAGCCCGACCGGACCGCCCATGAACTTATCGATCACCGCCAGCAGAAGTTTGCGATCCATGTAATCGAAGCCCTCCTTGTCGACATCCAGCATGTCCAGTGCCTGGGAGGCTACCTCAGAGCTGATATGGCCGTCGGCACGTATTTCGGCGAAATCCCGCACCCGACGCAACAGGCGGTTAGCGATCCGCGGTGTTCCCCGCGCCCGCCGGGCGATCTCGTAAGCGCCTTCACCTGCCATCGACAGCCCGAGGCAATGGGCACTGCGCGCGACTATGTCGGCCAGATCGGCAACCTTGTAGAACTCCAGACGCTGCACTATGCCAAAGCGATCGCGCAGCGGTGAGGTGAGCGAGCCAGCCCGGGTCGTGGCACCAATCAGGGTAAAGGGTGGCAGCTCCAGCTTGATCGAGCGAGCCGCCGGCCCTTCGCCGATCATGATATCGAGTTGATAATCCTCCATCGCTGGATAGAGAACCTCCTCGACCACAGGGCTGAGCCGATGGATCTCATCGATAAAGAGCACATCATTTGGCTCCAGGTTGGTCAAGAGCGCCGCCAGATCCCCCGCCTTCTCCAGCACGGGTCCCGAGGTGGTCTTGATGTTGACCCCCATCTCGTTGGCCACGATGTTGGCCAGCGTGGTCTTGCCCAGACCCGGAGGACCAAAGATCAGCAGGTGATCCAACGCCTCTCCGCGACGGCGCGCCGCCTCGATGAATATCTCCATCTGCGAGCGGACGTGATCCTGGCCCTGGTAGTCGGCCAGTTGCTTGGGACGTATGGCGCGATCGATCAGCTCATCTTCGCGACTTTCTTTCGGGGCGATCAGGCGATCGGCTTCAATCATGGGTCAACACCTCAGAGCATGGAGCGCAAGGCTTCACGGATCACCGCTTCGACCTTCATCTCGGGTTGATAGATCTTGCGGACCACTAAAGTCGCCTGGGGCAGCTTATAGCCCAATGCCAGCAGCGCGGAGATGGCTTCATCTTCGACGCTCGAAGGCTTCCCAGCATCGGTCGGCTGAGCGGTCATCGCATCGGTATAGGGAGTAAACAACGCACCTTCACTCCACCCCTTGAGCCGATCCTTCATCTCAACCACCAAACGCTCAGCCGTCTTCTTGCCAACGCCCGGTAACTTGATCAGAGCACCAATCTCTTCGCGTTCAACCGCATTGACAAACTGACTGGCCGACATGCCAGAGAGGATAGCCAGCGCCAGTTTGGGACCCACCCCGTTGGCCTTCAACAGCTCGCGAAACAGAGCGCGAGTCCGTTTGTTGATGAAGCCATATAAGAGTTGGGCATCTTCACGCACGACGAAGTGGGTATGCAACACCACCTCCTGACCAATTGGCGGCAGCTCATAGAAGCAGGTCATCGGCAGTTGCAATTCATAACCAACACCCCCGACCTCCAGCAGAATTTCGGGGGGCTGTTTTTCGATCAGCGTGCCGCGTAGTCGACCTATCACCTGTGCATTCTCCATCCAGATTGATTGCGACTAGAATAATGAATAACTGGATAGGCATCCAGCTTTTTACAGTGAAATGGTGAGCAGAACTCAGCGAAGTCGGCCGCGCACCACTCCTTGTACCGAGGTGCCGCGACCCGACATCCGGATCAGACTCTGCACCGTATGGGTATGACACAGGGCCACCGCCAACGCATCGGCAGCATCGGCCTGCGGGTTGCCCGGCAGTTTGAGCAGCTGCCGAACCATGTGTTGTACCTGCTCTTTGTCCGCCGCGCCGGTGCCGACCACCGACTGCTTGACCTGCCGCGCCGAGTATTCGGCCACCTCGAGACC
>JAGOXX010000176.1 GCA_018059485.1 Aeromonadaceae bacterium
TTTGCTGCCATCGAGCAGGGCTATGTCTCGATTACCCCCCTGACCATCGATATGACTGCCTATGACAGTCTCGCCGGTCTGGGGGCCTGGTTAGATCTGCAGGGATGAGGGTGGTGTGATAGTACAGCGCCTGTTAAATCAGCTCATTGCGCAGGATATTCGCGATTTTCGCGTGCTGGCGACCATCGCGAAAGTGCCGCGCCAGCTGTTCGTGGACGAGGCCATGGCGCACAAGGCGTGGGACAACACCGCCCTGCCCATTGGCCACGGCCAGACCATTTCGCAGCCCTATATGGTGGCGCGAATGACCGAGTTGCTGATGCAAAATGATCCGGCCCACGTGCTGGAGATTGGCACTGGCTCCGGTTACCAGACGGCGATCCTCGCCCATCTGGTGGAGCATGTTTATACCGTTGAGCGGATCAAGTCGCTGCAGTTCCAGGCCCGGCGCCGACTGCGCCAGCTCGATCTGCACAATGTCTCGGCCAAGCACGGCAACGGCTGGCTGGGGTGGCCCAACAAAGGGCCTTATGACGCCATTCTGGTGACGGCCGCGGCGAGCGAGATCCCCACGGCACTGACCGATCAGCTGGCCGAAGGGGGCCGACTGGTGTTGCCCGTGGGTGACAGCCAGCAGACCCTGCAGCTGATCGAACGATCCGGCTCCCAGCTGACCAGCCGTATTCTGGAGCCGGTACGTTTTGTTCCCCTGATTGACGGAGATGTTGAGTGAAGTTGTTTTCCCGTTTGTACGTACTGGTGATGCAGTGGGCCCGCCACAAGCATGCCCCCTGGTATCTCTCCATCACCGCCTTTATCGAGTCGGTGTTCTGGCCGATCCCGGTGGACGTGATGCTGGCGCCAATGGCGCTCGCCAAGCCGCACAAGGCGTGGCACTACGCCGGGTTGGCAACCCTCTTCTCGGTGCTGGGCGCCCTGTTCGGTTACGCCCTTGGCTATGCCCTGTGGGATCCGGTGGTGCTGCCACTGGTGGAGTCTGTCGGCTATCAGGACAAGATCGGGATCGCCCGCCACTGGTTTGAGCAGTGGGGGATCTGGGTCATTTTCATTGCCAGCTTCACCCCCATCCCCTACAAGGTGTTTACCGTGACGGCAGGGTTGTTGCAAATGGCTCTGCTGCCCTTCATCATCACCTCCCTCATCGGTCGTGGCATGCGCTTTTTCCTGGTGGCGGGCCTGATGCGCTGGGGTGGCGAGAAGATGGAACGCAAACTGATGCACTACGTGGATGTGCTCGGTTGGCTCTGTATTGGTCTGGCCGTTGTGGCCTATTTCTGGTTTAGTCGTTAAGGATCCATTATGCGTTCGCGTATTTGGCAAGGAAGCAGTGTCGTGGTGTTGTCATGGCTGCTGCTTGCCTGCTCCTCCAGTAAAAATGCAGCTCCGGTGGATGGGGTAGGTGATGATCAGTTCGTCTCGACCATTCCGGCTCGCCAGAGCGGCACTCAGCTCAGCGCCCCCATTCAGGGCGGCAGCTATGTGGTGAAGCGGGGCGATACCCTCTACTCCATCGCCTTCAACTCCGGCAACGACGTACCGTCGCTGGCCAGTCTCAACAACATCAGTCCGCCCTACAATATCTACCCCGGGCAGCGTTTGCGACTTGATGGCTCCAGTGCCAGCATGAGCAGCAGTCGAAGTGCCGGTACCTATGAGGTACGCCGCGGCGATACCCTGAGCAGCATCGGCCGCCAGTTCGGCATGACGCCGCAGGTGCTGGCCCAGAGCAACAATCTGAGCGCCCCCTATGCGCTGCAGCCGGGTCAGGTACTCAACGTCCAGACCGCTGGCGGTGGTTCGACCCAGATGGTGGCTACGACTCGTCCGGCAACTGTAACGCCGGTGGCAGTGAGCCGTCCGAGCAGCGGACCGCGTCCGTTGGCTGAGCCGAGCGGTTCTGGTCAGACCACGCCATTCATCGCTCAGAAATCCGTTGCTCCGGCGGCACCGAAGGAATACGCTCAGACCAAAGAACAAAAAACAAACAACTCCCAGTCGAGACTTGCTTGGCACTGGCCCGCAAAAGGCCGGATCGTCGAGGGGTTCTCTGTTGCAGAACAGGGTAACAAGGGTATCGACATAGCCGGCCAGAAGGGGCAACCCGTCTACGCCGCCAGCGGTGGTAAAGTGGTATACGCTGGCAGTGCTTTAAGGGGGTACGGCAAGCTGATCATCCTCAAGCATGATGATGACTATCTCTCCGCTTACGCACACAACGACGAGTTGCGGGTGAAGGAAGGGGACAGCGTCAAGGGGGGCTCGGTCATTGCCAACATGGGTAGCACGGACGCGCCGGATGTGCGATTGCATTTCGAGATCCGGTACCGAGGCAAATCGATCAATCCGATGAGCTATTTGCCAAAGCGTTAACCCCAGAGAGACCGTCTTACTCTGGTAACGTCAGGGAGACACACCATGAGCCAAGAACAACTGGTAATGCAGGATGCAGAGTTAGAGTTTGACGCTGAACCCGAATCGAGCGAAGAAGAAGTAGAAGAGTTGCATGAGGTAGTCGCCGAGGCGGAAGAGACTATCTCCGATGAGTTGCTGGCACCGGAACTGAACAAGGTGATGGATGCCACGCAACTCTATCTGGGGGAGATTGGTTTTTCCCCGCTGCTCACTGCCGAAGAGGAAGTCTACTACGCCCGTCGTGCCTTGCGGGGTGACAAAGCAGCCCGCAAGCGCATGATCGAGTCCAACCTTCGACTGGTGGTGAAAATCGCCCGTCGCTACAACAACCGCGGCCTGGTGCTGCTGGATCTCATCGAAGAGGGCAACCTCGGTCTTATCCGTGCGGTCGAGAAGTTCGACCCCGAGCGCGGCTTCCGTTTCTCCACCTACGCCACCTGGTGGATCCGCCAGACTATTGAGCGGGCCATCATGAACCAGACCCGCACCATCCGTCTGCCCATTCATGTGGTCAAGGAGTTAAACGTTTACCTGCGCACCGCGCGTGAACTCTCGCACCGTCTCGATCATGAACCGACCGCCGAGGATATCGCCTTTGCGCTGGATTGTTCGGTGGACAGTGTGAACCGCATGCTCAAGCTCAACGAGAAGATCACCTCGGTAGATACCCCCATCGGTGGCGATCGCGACAAGGCGCTGCTGGATGTGCTCTCCGACGAGCGCGGCATGGGGCC
>JAGOXX010000177.1 GCA_018059485.1 Aeromonadaceae bacterium
CGCTCCGGCAAGCGGGCCGAACGACTGTTCACCCATCCACGCTTCCGCGCCGCCTTTGACTTCCTCGAGTTGCGTAGCCGCGTCGATGGCCGCCTCAAGGAGCTGGTGCAGTGGTGGGCCGACTATCAGGTTGCCAATGCCGATCAGCGCGGCGAACTGGAGAGTCACAGCCATCACCAGCCCCGCGGCCATGAAACCGCCGAGGGTGAGCGCGCCAAACCCCGTCGTCGCCGCCGCAGAGCACCGCGTCGCCCGAAAGAAGGCAGCGCATGATATCCGCCTTCGTAGCCCTCGGTGCCAATCTGGGTGATCCGCGTGCCCAGATCGAACGAGCGGTTGCGGCTCTGAGCCAGTTACCCAACAGTCGACTCATCGCCTGTTCGCCCTTGTATGGCTCCATTCCCATGGGGCCGAGTGACCAGCCGGACTATGTCAACGGCGTCGCCTGGCTGGAAACCGATCTGACGGCTCATGAGCTGCTGGACCAAACCCAGCGCATCGAGCTGGAGCATGGGCGGGTGCGCAAGGCTGAACGCTGGGGACCTCGCACTCTGGATCTGGATCTGCTGCTGTTTGGTAATCAACAGCTTGAAGATAGCCGACTGACGATTCCCCATTACGGCATGAAGGAGCGCGCCTTTGTGCTGGTACCCCTTTTCGATCTGGCTCCGGATCTGCAGCTGCCCTGTGGTAGCTGGTTACGGGATCTGGTTGCCAGCTGTGACCGCAGTGGCCTGATGCCATTGGCGGAGAGACAGTAAGCCGAGTCAGTAAGAAACTAGGAGTCTCCATGAGCAAAACGACCATCAACCAACTGCTGAAGATGAAGCAGGACGGCCAAAAATTTGCCACCATCACCGCCTACGATGCCACTTTCGCCAAACTGTTCGATGACGAAGGCATTCCTGCGATCCTGATCGGAGACTCACTCGGCATGGTGATTCAGGGCCATAGCGATACCCTGCCCGTCACCATCGACGAGATGGCCTACCACACCCGCTGCGTTCGCCGCGGCACCACCAATGCGTTGGTGATCGCCGATCTCTCGTTCATGACCTATGCCGACACCGCCAGCGCCTGCCAAAACGCCGCCAAACTGATGGCGGCCGGAGCCAGCATGGTCAAGATCGAAGGCGGCGAATGGCTGTGTGATACCGTGAAACAGCTCAACCGTAACGGCATCCCGGTCTGTGGTCACCTGGGTTTAACGCCGCAATCCGTTCACGTCTTTGGCGGCTTCCGTGTGCAGGGACGCGACCTGGATCAGGCCGAAGAGATCTACCGCAGCGCACTGGCCCTGCAGGCCGCCGGCATCCAGCTCCTGGTGCTCGAGTGTGTACCGGCGGCGCTGGCTGAACGCATCACCAAGGCACTGCGTATCCCGGTCATCGGCATCGGGGCTGGCAATGCCACCGACGGCCAGATCCTGGTCATGCATGATGCCTTCGGCATCACCTCGGGCTATACCCCGAAATTTACCAAGAATTTTCTCGCCGAGACCGGAGAGATCCGCGCCGCCGTGCGCCAGTACATGGCACAGGTGGCCGACGGCACCTTCCCTGGCCCGGAACAGACCTTTAACTGAGGTCATTTTGTGCAACTCCTGCGCCCCGGTAGAGCTGCTATCCGGGCAACGCGATGCGTAACAAGGAGCAATTCATGCAAGTGGTCAACGACACCCAGACGCTGCGTGCCGCCATTCGTCACTACCGTCAGGCCGGAGAGACTATTGCCTTCGTGCCGACCATGGGCAATCTGCATCAGGGGCATCTGACCCTGGTTCGGGAAGCCAAACAGCGCGCCCAGCGCGTCGTCGTCAGCATCTTCGTCAATCCGATGCAATTCGATCGGGCCGAGGATCTGCACAACTACCCGCGCACCCTGGAAGAGGACTGTGCCCTGCTGATGGCCGATGGGGTCGATCTGGTGTTCACACCGACGCCTGAAATCATGTATCCGCAAGGGCTGGGAGCGCATACCGTGGTCGATGTGCCGGGGATCTCGACCCTGCTCGAAGGTGCCCTGCGTCCTGGTCATTTCCGTGGTGTCTCCACCGTGGTCACCAAGTTGTTCAACCTGGTACAGCCCGATGTGGCCTGCTTCGGCCAGAAGGACTACCAGCAGTTGGCGCTGATCCGCAAGATGGTGGCCGATCTGGCCATGCCAATCGAGATCATCGGCGTCCCAACGGTACGTGCCGAGAGTGGCTTGGCCCTCTCTTCACGGAACGGTTACCTGACCGCCGAAGAGCTGGCCCTGGCGCCACAACTGGCCGCCACCATGGGCTGGCTGGGTGAGCAGATCAGCCAAGGAGCCCGTGATTTCGAGAGCCTGGTACAACAGGCGACGGACCGTCTCGACGAACAGGGCTTTCGTACCGATGCCATCGACATCGTCGATGCCCAGACGCTGCTGCCAGTCGATGGCCACAGTCAGGCCCTGGTGATCCTGATGGCCGCCTTCCTCGGCAAGGCGCGACTGATTGACAATCTAGTGGTGAATTTGCACCCACAGAGCAGATAGTTTATATTCCGCCCGCTGGGTTCCCGGCTGAGGTTGAGAGAGGAAAAGCAATGCAACGAATTATGCTCAGAGGCAAGCTGCATCAGGCTCGAGTGACCCACTCCGTCCTGAATTACGAAGGTTCCTGTGGTATCGATCTGGACCTGCTGGACGCAGCTGGCATCATCGAAAATGAGCAGATCGACATCTATAACGTCGAAACCGGTGACCGTTTTCATACCTATGCCATCGCTGGTGAGCGGGGCTCCAAGATGATTTCGTTGAACGGCGCCGCGGCCCGCAAGGCTGCCGTCGGGGATCGCGTCATCATCTGTGCCTACGGCATGTTCGACGAGAGCGAAATCGCCGCGCACAAGCCGCGTCTGGTCTATCTCGATGCCCAGAACAATATCGCCCGCACCGGCAAAGACATCCCGGTTCAGTTGACCTAAGCGTCTGCAGCGAACCTGTGATGCAGAGGCGGCTTGAGGCCGCCTCTTCGTTTTATCCGACCCAACCGTTGAGTGCCACGGCCGGGCTGGCTAGAATGTCGCATCCTGAACCCGAGTGGGCCGCCTGAGCACTGCAGCCCCCGAAGTAGAGCAAGAGCCATGAGTAGCGAGATCCGTCTGATTGTCG
>JAGOXX010000178.1 GCA_018059485.1 Aeromonadaceae bacterium
TTGAAATCCAGCGGGGTGCGGGACAGGTAACGCCACAACTGGGTGCGCCAGTCGATCTGCGGATGCAGCAGGGCATCGACTTCGCGCTGCAGTCCGGCTGGCAGCCTGCCATATTGCTCGTTATGCAGACGCTCGGCCGTCTCGGCCCGGATCAAGGCCCCGCGCCAGAACTCACTGGTCGGGCTCGTCTCGGCCTGGGGCGGCGCCTCGGGCAGATCCGATTGATGAGGGTAACGCGTTAACGCGCGCTGGCGGGTGATCGCCAGTTGCTGGCGCGTCTGTGCCGCGGGTGAACCGGGTGGTGGCTCGGATTGCGGCTCGTTCGGACTCTCGGCCTCATCCTCATCGCCCTCACCACCTTCACCTTCATCATCACCCCCCATGTCGCTCGCTTCTGCTGTGGATGCCAGAGCGGCTGGTGGTGGCATGTAACGCTGTTGCAGAGCCTCATATACCTCTTCGACGGCATAATCGGCAAACTTGCGGTCGTGGGCCGTCAGGGGCGGGATGGCGAAGTGACCGGCCTCGGTAATCAGGTTGTTGACGACTATGTCGGCGGCCAGATTCCACAGTGACAAGTCGCGTGCCCCGCGGCGCTGGGCATGCAGCAGGGCCACATGCAGGGTGGCATGCAGCAGGGTGCCGATGCGCTGCTCCTTGTCGAGTTGCCGAAAGTAGTCGGCCCCGACGGTGACGGAGCGTTCGCCGCAGGAGAAGCCCTGGTAGCGTTCCTCGATCCGGTAATCGATGAACAGCGCCAGAGTGGCAAAAAATGGATGCAGGCGGCGCAGCTGCAAACGGTAACGGCTGATTTCATCCTGCATGGGTTAGCCCATCAAGAGTCGGGTGTAGTCGTTGAGGAAGCTGCGCAACTGCTCATTGGCCAAGATCTGCTTCTGCAGCGCAGGCAACTGCTTCTTCTCCCGCAGCAGCGGGAAGAGATCGGTGGCAAACAGCTGGACCCACTCGGCCGTGGCGTGCTCGGCCAGCCAGCTCAGGGCGGGCAGGGCCTTGGCCGCGGTCGTGCAACGGCGCACCAGACCTGTGACCACCGCATATTTGAGCGAGGTTTCAGTCGGGAATGCGGGCTGACTCTTGCCTTCGGTGATGGCATCCAGATCCGGCAGATCGCGCATGATGGCCACATAGGCGTTGAATTCGGCGGCGACCGGACCGACCGCCGGGGCAATCTTCAGTCCGGCATTGAACAGCTGGCTGGCCATCTCCCAACTGCGCGGTGAGGGCCAGGCCCGTTCGTGGGGAATGATCTTGTGCAGCAGATCGGGCCGGAAACTCAGAAAACCGAGGACCAGTTCATGCAGGTTGCTGCGATAGCCATAGGCGCGGAAGTCGGCCAGCTCCGGCTCCACATCCAGGTGGATGAAGCGGTTGGCTAGCGGGGCTGGCATGTCGTAGACCGACGCCTTGTCCTCCTTGCGGTTGCCTGCGGCCCAGATAAACCAGCCATCTGGCACCCGGTAGCTGCCGACGGCCCGATCCAGGATCAGTTGTTGGGCGACTCCCTGCAGGGCAGGCGGCGCCATGTTGATCTCGTCAAGGAACAGGATGCCACGTCCACTCTGCGGCAAAAATTCCGGCGGAGCCCAGCGGGTGATCCCCTCCTGGGGAACTGGTAGGCCGCGAAGATCGGTGGGGGCCAGTTGGCTCAAGCGCAGATCGACAAACTCCAGCTGATGATCCTCGGCAATCTGCCGCACTATGCTCGACTTGCCGATACCGGGTGGCCCCCAGATCATGGCGCTGAGTGACAACTGTTGTTCGACCAGCTTGGTCAGATAATTTTTCAGGGCTGAGGGTGACATACGGATTCCTGATCAATAGAGAGCGGAGCACTCCTGCGCCAGCGTGGGGCAGGAGAAACGATAAGTGAGGCGGCCTGGGGCATGAGTTCATACCTGCATCAGCCTCCCTGGGCCAACTGAGCCTGGGCCCAGGTGGCGATCTGTGGGTTAGAGTGCTCGTGCAGCAGCTTGCGGGAGCGTGGCCCCATCCGGTCGAGGGTGATGAGTCGTTGCGCGGCAGCGATGACAGCCTCGAGATGATTTCCCTCCAGCACAGATCGGAGGGCGGCTGGGTCGTCACAGCGGGCGATCGCCTGCAATTGCACCTCGATGCAACTATCCCGACAGAGAGGAGCGAGTCGATTCACCGCCATCTGGGGGTTGTGGCATAACGCCAGACGGACTGCCGGATAGACCGATTGTTCGAGCTTGGTGAGCAGCTTGATATGGGTGGTGCAGAGTCGCCGGATCACCGCCTCCGAGCTGGCCACCGCCAGTTGTACCGGCTCTTGACTCAGATAGAGCAGCTCATCCAGCAGCAAGCCGCCGAGCGCCGGATTGGCCAGCGTGGCTACCATCACAGTTGGCGAGTCCACGGGGATGCTCTCCAGGGCCGGGGGAATGGTCCGATAGCGCGCCAGCAACACAGCACCATCGGCTTCGGAGTGCGCCAGCAGTTGTAACTGCTGGTTCATCTCGGCCTCATCCTTGGGTTGCAGCTTGGCCAGCAGAGTTGCTGGCAACCGAGGTTCTTGTTGTAGCGCTTTTGCTACTGCTTCACGGACTTCGGTACTCGGATCCTGTGCCAGCTGTAGCCAGTGCCACAGAGTGGAACAGGGGTGCGCCGCGGCTTGGGCGCGCAGTGATGCCATGGGATGAACGACAAAGGGATCGAGCTCAAAGCTTCTGCGCAGCGTGGCGAGCTCGGCCAGACTTGATTCGAGTTGCTGGCGTTGTTGCGCCTCTGTCGAGCGAAAAGGCAGAGCCCAGCTTTCATCGATAATTTGCCGGATCTGGGGCTGCGGATTCGCCCCTATCCGTGCCTTGGCCTCCAGGTAGTGAGGGTCGTTAAGCAGTGGTGCGCGTTCCTGGCTCTGTTCCGGTTCGCTCGCCATGGCGTGGGCCAGTGCCAGCTGTATCTCGTCATCGCGATCGGCACTCAGCGCGAGGATCGCGGGTGCCGTGATGCAGTGACGGGCCGCCAGCCGTCGCAGCTCATGTGAACTCCCACTGATAAGTCGTAGCTCGACTTGTGCATAACATGGGTCGTGCATCAGTTTTTGACGACTGCGCCGGGCCAGGCTCTGCAA